>JAMBLL010000200.1 GCA_023336765.1 Actinomycetes bacterium
AAGTCCCTCGAGACCGCTGATGGTTTCCGCCCGGCAACGGACCTTCGGCACCTGAGGACACCTGATGAGATGGCGAACCGCTTCGCCAGGTATCCAGGAGCGGTGGAGCGTGCAGCTGACCTCGGTGCGTCCCTTGCATTCGACCTCGATCTGCTTGCGCCTGAACTGCCTGACTACCCGATGCCAGGGTCGTTCACGACTGAGAACGAGTACCTCGCACACCTCTCCTACGAGGGAGCTCGCGCCGTGTATCCGGGGTCTGAGGATGGAATCGACCCGAGAGCGAGGCGTCGCCTTGAGCACGAGCTTGGTGTCATCGCGGACCTCGGATTCGCCGGGTACTTCCTGGTTGCGTGGGACATCGTGAATTTCGCCCGGTCACGCGACATCTACTGCCAGATCCGTGGGTCGGGTGCGGACTCTGCCGTTGCGCGCTGTATCAACCTGACTCGTGTCGACCCGATCAGGCTTGGTCTCCCGTTCGAGCGGTTCCTGTCCCATGAACGCGGGAAGCCACCCGATATCGACATCGATTTCGAAGCGGAGCGTCGTGAGGAGGTGATCCAGTACTGCTTCCGCAGGTACGGGCGTGAGCGGGCCGCAATGGTGGCGAATGTGATCACGTACCGGGCCAAGTCGGTCCTCCAGGACGTCGGGAAGGCGTTCGGCCTCACCCAGGCACAAGTGAACGGCCTCACCAGATACCTTGATTCCCGTAACCCGAAGACGATCAGAGACGTTGTCGACCTGCCTGCGGGCCTCACCGCAGATCACATATACGACGTGTGCCAGCGTCTCGACGGGTTCCCTCGCCACCTCGGCATCCACTCAGGTGGCATCGTTATCGCCCGCAGGCCTCTGTGGGAGATCGTTCCGATGGAGTGGGGCAGGATGGAGAACCGCTCGATCCTCCAATGGGACAAGAACGACACGGCAGCCATGGGCCTCGTCAAGTTCGACCTGCTTGCGCTCGGCGCCCTCAACGGCTTGCATCTGTCCGTCGATGCCATCTCGGATGCTCACGGAATCGACATCGATCTCGCAACCATTCCACAGGAACCGGTTGTCTACGAGATGTTGACGAGAGCGGACACGGTCGGTGTGTTCCAGGTGGAGTCCCGGGCACAGATGGCAACCCTTCCGAGGATGAAACCGAGAACCTTCTACGACCTTGCAGTGGAGGTTGCATTGATCCGCCCAGGGCCGATCCAGGGCCAGTCTGTCCACCCGTATCTGAGGAGACGCAGTGGTGAGGAACCCATCCGGTATCTCCACCCCGCGGCGGAGCCGATCCTGGCAAAGACCCTTGGCGTGCCGATCTTCCAAGAGCAGCTGATGGAGATCGCCAGAGTGTGTGCAGGGTTCTCACCAGGCCAGTCGGACAAGCTCCGCCAGGCGATGACCCACAAACGCTCAGGTGAGGAGATGGCGAAGCTCAAGGACGAGGTCTACTCGGGGATGGCGGGCAAAGGGATCGATGGCGCTGCGGCAGATGAACTGTGGGAAAAGCTTCAGGGTTTCGCATCATTCGGATTCCCGGAGTCCCATTCCGTGTCGTTTGCGTACATCGTGTATGCCGCTTCATGGCTCAAGTATCACTGGCCTGCAGAGTTCTTCATGGGACTGTTGAATGCCCAGCCGATGGGGTTCTACTCGCCGAACTCGTTGATCGCAGATGCCGTGCATCACGGCGTGATCGTCCACCACCCCGACATCAACGAGTCCGCCCACGACTGTACGGTCGAACCTGTTGAGGTTGATATGGACGATCTGGCGGAGTACCTCGGGATGGCGTGGAGGCGAGGGATGGGAGCTGCCGATGACCCCGTGCGTCTCGCTGTGGCACTCCGACTCGGGTTGCGGTACGTCAAGAACCTCGGAGAGTCTGAGATCGCTCGTATCGAGGCCGCCAGGTTCACCGGCGGCCCGTTCGCCTCTCCCGAGGACTTCGCCCAGAGGACAGGACTGTCTGTCACGGCACACGAGAGCCTTGCGGCTGCCGGTGCTTTCGCCTCGCTTGGTCTTGGCAAACGCGATGGCATGTGGACAGCGGGGTCTCTTGCCGGACTCGGACCGCAGCGTCTTGCACTTGAGGACGGGTCAGGCGTTCCCGATCTCCCCGAGATGGCGGCAGGTGACGCGATGGAAGCTGACTTGTGGTCGACAGGGATCTCGCTCACACATCCCGTATCGCTGATCAGGGATCAACTCAGCCGTGACGGCGTGATGACCACGGCGGATGCGCTGCGCCTGAAGCGGAACCACACAAGGGTGAGCGTCGGGGGAGTGGTCACCCACAGGCAGCGTCCAGAGACTGCCAACGGTGTACGTTTCCTGAACCTCGAGGATGAGACGGGGATGCTCAACGTCGTCATGATGCCACCCGTGTGGGAGGCGAACTACGAGATCGCCCGCAAAGCAGTCGGGATGGTTATCACGGGCACCCTCGAGTATCGCAACGGTGTCACGAATCTTGTTGCACACAGGCTGGCATCGTGGCCGGCACCCGAGATCAGGTCGCGCGACTTTCGATGATGCGGTCCGCCTATGACGGCAGCCTAAGTCGCTCGCATTTGCGGGTCCTGTGCGACGTGACAGGGCAGAGCTGCTGAGATCCAGCGTGCTAGGTTGTGCACACCCAACGACATCGGAGTGCGCCATGACGAATTCGACAGTCAGCGGCGAACAACTCGTCGAGATGATCGCCGCCATGAAAAGTTCAGACTCAGTCGAATTGAAACAGACCATCCGCGGCATCGACGTCCAGATCGCTGGTGACGCTCTCGGATTCGATCCCATCGAGGCCGAGATTCGCCAGATCGTCTTCTTCGACACGCCTGACATGACGCTCTACCACGCAGGGGTCGTGGCGAGAGCCCGTCGGATACAAGGTGGCGATGGCGACAGCGTGATCAAGCTACGACCCGTGAACCCCTCGGATCTGGATCCAGACGTGCGTGAGTCCAAGCACTTCGGTGTTGAAACCGACGTCATGCCAAACGGATTCGTGTGTTCGGGATCCATGAAGCACGAAACGACCGCGGAACGCGTCCAGGATGTCCTCTTCAAACGGAAGCCGATCAAGAGCGTCTTTTCCAAGGAACAGAGACGGCTCTTCAATGCGTATGCCCCGGAGGGCATGAAACTCAACGAGCTTGAGGTTCTCGGACCGGTATTCGTTCTGAAGTTGAAGTCCGAGCTTGCTGAGTTCGAGCGTAATATCGTTGCGGAGGTCTGGATCTATCCAGACGGGGCGACGGTGCTCGAACTGTCCACCAAGAGCCGCCCCGACGAGGCCTTCCAGGTGGCGGCCGAGTTCAAGGCCGAGTTGATCACCCACGGTGTTGATCTGTCGGCTGAGCAAGCGACCAAGACGAAGACCGCCCTCGAGTACTTCACCACGAACCTGTGACCCTCAACACTCTCGACTGAAGCTGGAGCATCAACATGGCAGAGATCATCCCACGATGGGAGTGGCGCACATTCGGCGCACACTTCGGACTGGCAGACGCAGCCTTTGCCGCGATGACCCCGGAGGCATCAACAGACAGTGAGGAGCTGTACTTCCTCGCTCCGGGGGGAGCGAACGTGAAGGTCCGTGATGGCCTCCTGGACATCAAGGAGCTTCAGGAGGTCGGCACCGATGGGCTTGAGCGCTGGCTCCCGATCATGAAAGCGGGATTTCCGCTGAGTCGTACCGACGTGGCCAAAGTCGTGTCGTCCCTTGGGGCTCCACCCGTGGCCCTGGAACGCGACTCGTACACCTTGGACCAATTCCTCGATGAGGTCACCACACCGCTCACGGGCGTCCGGGTAGTGAAGGTCAGCAAACATCGGGACCGCTACCTCGTCGGTGGTTGTATGTCCGAGGTCACGGACGTCGTCGTTGACGGCCGATCCACCAGGACGATTGCGGTGGAGTCGGAAGACCGTCCGGCGGTGGTGAGGGCGGTCCAGGCGCTCGGCCTCGAAGGCTACGTGAACACGAACTATCCGCGGGGTCTTGGTGCTGCTATCGACGGGAGGCTGGCCCGCTACGCCGTGATCGACGTGGGAACGAACTCGGTCAAGTTCAACCTGGGTGAACGAACCAGGGACGGGGCCTGGAGGACGTTGTCTGACCGTGCAGAGGTAACGCGTCTCGGTGAAGATCTCGACAAAGCTGGCACTCTCATACCCGCCGCAATCGAACGGACCGCCGCGGTGATCGCAGATATGATCGATGAGGCTCGAGGAGCAGGAGCACTAGCCATCGTTGCTGTCGGCACCGCAGGCCTACGGATGGCGAACAACAGTGCAGAGGCGATCGCAGCGATCAAGGATGTGGCAGGAGTCACGGTCGAGGTCCTCTCGGGTGAAGACGAGAGTAGGCTCGCCTATCTGGCCGTTCAGGCGAACCTCGGACTTGGCCATGCGTCGCTCGCTGTTTTCGATACAGGGGGAGGAAGTTCCCAGTTCACGTTTGGGGAGGGCTCCGCTGTCACAGATCGCTTCAGCGTGAACGTGGGAGCTGTTCGATACACGGAGCAGTTCGGACTCGAGCAGTCGGTGTCTGATACGAGCCTCAGGGCAGCGTCAGCAGCGATCGCCGAGGATCTGTCAAAGCTCGATGACAGGACGGTTCCGGAAGCGCTCGTGGG
>JAMBLL010000201.1 GCA_023336765.1 Actinomycetes bacterium
TCTGTGTTCTCTTATCTGTGCTCTTTTCTTCTCCCTACTTCGCGTCCCGCTCGCGGATGTATGCGACCGCTACGACGGCCGCGATAGCGGCGAATGCAAACGCAGCTCCGTAGATCCCCCAGTTCGGGTGCTCGGAGAGGTCGTGACCAGGAGTATCGACGGCGAGGGTGCTGACATCGAGGAACGTCTCGCCCTGGCGCTGGGCATCGTGATATCTCCAGATGCCGGTGACAGTGACGATCGGACCGACAAGACGGTACCGGCCAGGTGGATCGAGGCCGTCGGCCAGATCGGCTGGCATCCGAATGCCGATGCCTACGTTCGCCCCGCGCAGCGGGCCACCCGTAACGATCGGTCTGATCGCATACGAGTCACTGTTGAGCTGTGTCCACATGGTTCCATCGCTACGGAACCCGTAGTCCCCGACCAGTTCACCAACGACGGTCACCTCCTGACCTGAGAACCTTTCTCCATTCTCGAGCAGTTCCGTGGCAGATACAGTCACCGCATGGGCAGGTACGGAGTACACCACGGCAGCGGTGATCACTACGGCCATGGCGATCACCGTCCTGGCCCGCATCATTTGCCCCTCATCATCGAGTACACGAAACCGAAGAGGACGAACACCGCAATGAACTCGAGACGTCCGAGGTACATCTGTGCGATGTAGGTCAGCTTGAGCAGGAGCGGCATGGTTGGACTCGTGACCCCGACGGACAGTCCGACGCTGGCCCCGGCGCTGATCGACTCGAAGAGAGCCTGCTCGAGTGGAACCCCATACGCAATGGCCACACCTGTACCGAGGAGGAAGAGCGCAACGAACAGGAGGGAGACGATCGTTGCGGACCTTGCGACCTCCGGAGTCAGCCTCCTTCGCCCGAACTGGTAGTAGCCGGTATCGACGAGGGCACCCTCTGGAAGGAGGGCCTCTCTCACATCGTCGGTGACGGCACGTACCGTAAGGCCAACACGCAACGCTTTGACCCCGCCCGCTGTTGAGGATGCCATGCCCCCCAGAGCCATGGCGATCGCCATTCCTCCAAAGGCGAGACCCGACCAGTGGATCAGTTCCGAGGAAGGGACGGTCGCGAACCCGGTACCTGTGTGAGCGCTCAGAACCTGGAAGAACCCTTGACGGGACAGGCCCCCAACCGATGTGTAGAGACCGATGGCGGCAAGGCCAAACATGGTTAGCACCAACGTGGCGAGGAACGTCACCAGAATCGACCGTGTTTCGAGATTCTTGAACAGAGACCGGGTTCTGTCGGACCGTCCAGCACCGGGTCGCCACTCCTGCCAGGAAGTTTCATCTGCGTCCGGGTCATCTCCTGCGAATCGATTCATCACCGAGGCCTTGAGCCTTGAGAGCGCCGGTTTCCACGCTCTGTTGACGCCGGTCCACAACCGAAAGTGGAACCCGAACGACAACGCACCCGCGACCATGAGCACAGCTGTAACACTCTCGAAGACACCAGAGTGGTAGTACCCAAGGCTGGTTGATTGTGGAGCAAAACCTCCGGTGTCAAAGGCGGCGAAGAAGATCATCAGGCCGTGAAAGAGTGAACGCCGCCAGGAAAAGCCCAGGACGATCCAAGCCACAGCACCAAGCGCCAGAACGCCAACGACCAGGTGAATCGCCGATATCGCCCAGATCGCTCGCGCCGTGGATCTCACGGACGGCAGCAACCGGTCCTCGCGACCCTCCCCCCTGAAGAGGGTCAGCATCCCCCTGCCGCCGAACAGCAGGAGCGCCGCGATGATGATGCCCTGTCCTCCAAGGAAATGGAGCAGGTGTCGCCAGAAGTTCAACGATGATGCAAGGTGATCAAGGTCCTGGACCAATGCCAGCCCCGTCGTCGTCAGCCCTGACATGGAGTCGAAGTACGCATCGAGTCCAGAGGCGTAGTGCCCCGACGGCACGAACGGGATCGACCCGATCAGGGGAACGATCAACCACGTCAGTGCCACGACGACCATGCCGTGGCTCCATTCGAGATGTCGCTGATCCGTCGTGATCCCGGATCGCGGTGCAAGAGACACACGCAGAAGTGTGACCCCCATGAGGGCGAAAACCGAACCCATCAGGAGAAAGGATCCGAGCGGGTTCCACTCCTTGCCTGCAATGGCCCATGCCGTGGGCACCAACGAGGCTGCAGCGACGACCAGGAAGATCCTTCCCAGCGCCGAGCCGATCGTCCTCAGATCGTCTGCTGCGGGCCGAACGAGCATGTCACACGACCCACAACGCCAGGGCGGCTATCGCGAATCCCACAAGGGCGAGCACCAGGACGATCACGGCTTCGAGAGCGAAGAGCGCCACAGCGGCGAGCGGGTTCGGTGCCCAAGCCGGCGTGCGGCGTGGAACCCACGCAGGGAAGAATCTCCAGGATCGGGAAGGAATCGGATGCGGATCTTCGCTCATCAATGGTCCGCCCTCTCCGCCTTGAATATCAGAGGCAACTCGTCAGCAGTGTCGATGAGGCTCGACGCGACGATCCGATCTCCGTAGCTGATGACGGTGTCACCTCTTGCGATAAGAACAGCGTCGTCATGCTCTACCGCAATGATCACCGAATGAACAGGTATCTCGATGTCACGAAGCGGGCGAGCGACGAAGTCGGACCCCACGTTGATCTCGGTCACCACGATCTGGCCATGGGCAAGTACTGCCGCCCTTTCAAGAACGTCAGCCTTGAGGTCGAGTTCCAGGGCCTTGGCCATCAGGTCGGTGACCGCGACCGTCTTGATACCGAGGGCCTTGAAGGTCTCTCGGTTCGCAGGGTCGTTCAGACGAGCAAGGACCTTGTCAACACCCAGGGTCCTTGCGAGCTGAGCAGCGACCAGGTTGACGTCATCCAGGCCAGAGACCGCAAGAACCCAATCGGCGCGACCGATGTCTGCGTCCTTAAGGAGTTTCACATTTGTGCCATCGCCCACGAGAACCAGGCAGTTGGCCCGGAGGCCTTCGGCACTTATCCTGTCCTCGAGCTTCTGCGCAATACCGCGATCCGATTCGAGAACTCTGACGACGTGGCCATCGTGTGCCAATTTCAACGCGAGGAATGCTCCAACTTTCCCTCCGCCGATCACAAGTGTCCTCATGTGAGGCGCGGCTTCTTGTCGACAACGTACCTCTTCACTTTGCCCGAAATGCCACGGCGCGCAGCAGCGACCAACATGTCTTCCGAGTACAGCACTGTGTCAGGCCCCGGGATGAAAGTGCTGCCGTTGCGTGTCACAGCGCTCACCCTCAAGCGTTCCTTCACTTCGAGGTCTGACACGGCTATCCCCTCGGCCTCGGGACCAAGATGGAGCTCAACGATCGCGACCTCTGTGTACGGATCGTTGAACGTGACGTGGAGGTCGAACTCGGTCTCGACGATCTGCTCATACAAAACCATCGACACCATGTGGGCTCCCGCAACGTACTCGACTCCGAGGATATCGTACGACTCGGCACGCTCCGGATCGTCCAGCCTCGCGATCGTCCGAGGGACATTGAACACTCGCATCGCGACCTGGACCGCCATCACATTGGCGTTGTCGCTGGGAGTGACTGCTACAAAGGCCTCTGCTCTCTCGATTCCAGACCGTCGCAACACCTCAACGTCATAGGCGAGTCCCACCTCTGTCTGGCCATTGAAGTCCCCACCCAGCCGCGCGAGCCTCTCAGGGACCTCTTCGATCACAGCCACGTCGATCTCGTCAGCTGATAGACGCAACGCGAGATCCGAGCCGACCCGACCACATCCGGCAATGACAACATGCATGTGCTCAGGCTAACCGAGGACACACGAGAGCACAGAGCACAGACAAAAAAGATGAGAGACAAGAGAGCACGGATGAGGAAGATGACAGAGCACAGACGAGAGAGAAGAGACACAGGACCTCGTGGGAGCTGTGGCGATAGCCGAACAGGGTGGTTGAATCTCCACTATGTCCGGATTCCAGAAGTCCTCCCTTGCCATACTCGCCGTTGCCACTGCAGGGGTGTTCCTGTTCGTGGGCTGGTTGGCGCTCGGTGACGGGTTCACGAACAACGCCGATGACGCTGGGACCTCTGGGCGCCGAGACGTCACGATCTGGGCGGTGGGCGACTCGCTGATGGTCGCAGCCACCGACACGCTCAAGGTCGAGTCTCCTGGCATCATGATCGATGCAGAGGTTGGCAGACGTATGGATCAGGGCATCGACGTACTCACCGCGATGCTCGAGACGGGATCGCCAGACGTGCTCATTATTGCCCTCGGAACGAACAACGGAGTTGGTTCCGACCAGATCGACGTAGTAATGGACCTCGCCGCTGATGTCGACAAGGTCGTTTTCGTCAACGTGTCCGTCCCCCGCCCGTGGGAGAACGACACCAACGCCGCGATCGGAAGCACACCGGGAGACTATCCGAGCGCGACGCTGGTCGATTGGAAGTCCGCATCGAGCGGCGACGGTTCATTGTTCCGCTCCGACGGCTTCCACCTCACCCAGAAGGGGACAAAGCTGTGGGTTGCGCTGATCATGTCCGAAACGACACGATGACGGCGGCTCGCCTACCGTAGACAGATGCCACTGACACCACCCCTCTCGGAACGCGGCGACGGGCTCGCATCGCGTTCTCCCATGCCGGAGTACATCGCACAACACTTCGCACGGGTGGACGACGATGGATACACGGGCCTCGCCATTTCAGAGAACAAACTCGTTTGGGACCTTCTCGAACCACGACTCAACTCGAACCGCGCGGTTCCTTCTTCGGCCATCGGATACGACGACATGGCTGGCTCGCTCGACTTCCGAACCGCAGTCGCACAGTTCGCGTCCGAGCACGTGTGGGGCAGGGATGTTGACGCCGACAAGGTGGTCGTGCTCGCTGGAGCAGGTTCCATCCTCGAGACGCTGTTCTACGCTATCGCGGACCCCGGCGACGCCATCCTTGTGCCGACACCGAGCTATGCGGGCTTCTGGGCTGATATCGAGACCAGGGACAAACTCCACATCGTGGAGGTCCCGACGAGTTCGGACGAATCGTTCGCTCTCACGGCCGAACGACTTCAGGCCGCATACGACATCTCGCCCTGGCCGGTTCGAGCCCTTCTGATCACGAACCCATCGAACCCGACAGGACGCATTCACACGGACTCTGAGATCCAGGAGGCCGTCACATGGGCGCGTTCTGTGGGCATACACATCGTGATGAACGAGGTCTATGCGCTCTCGGTCCTCGGTGCAACTAGCTTCGTACCGTCTGGCAGAATCGTCGATCCCGACCAGGGAGACATCCACTTCGTATGGGCGTTCAGCAAGGATTTCGCCATGAGCGGTATGCGCTGTGGCGTCCTCACAACCGCCAACGAGGGTGTACGCGCCGCGGTCACCAACCTCGCGTACTGGTCACTTGTCTCTGGAGACACACAACACTTCCTCGGGAGCCTGTTGCGCGACAGCGAGTGGGTTGACATGTATGTCGCAACGATGCAGTCGCGGCTCGCTGCGTCATACACGGCAACCACAGCAGCGCTCGAGGCAGCCGGGATCTCCTACATTCCCGCCGACGCAGGGTTGTTCGTGCTCCTCGACATGCGCGAGTTTCTCAGCGAACCGACGTGGCATGCAGAACAGGATCTGTGGGACACGGTCTTCAACGATGCGGACGTCAACCTGACACCAGGGTCGGCGTGCCACATCGATGAGCCAGGTTTCATGCGCCTCTGTTTCGCCGTTGCACCTGCTGACATCGTTGTTGCGGCCATCGGACGGATCCACAAGGTACTCAAGAATTGAGGGCACGTCGGATTTCAGTCGGGTCGGTGGGTCGCAACGTTCCCGCGTTTCAACCTCAATCCACGAGCTCTGCCACAAACACCGTCCCCCTTTCAAGGGGGACTGGCGAGTCCTCGAGCCAGGGGGATAACGCGAAGCCAACGCCCACTTTCCCCAGTCGCCCCAA
>JAMBLL010000202.1 GCA_023336765.1 Actinomycetes bacterium
ATGCTGAGTATCTCCGTACTGGGTTCAGTTGCGGTTTCAATCGATGGCGCGATGAACGACATCACGGGCGCTCGTGTGCGCGCAGTCCTTGCTGTCCTCGTTGCACACGCCAACGAAATCGTCTCGACCGACAGGCTTCTCGAGGAGGCCTGGGATGGCAACCCTCCACGCAGCGGCATCAACGCGTTGCGCGTTCAGATCAACTCACTGCGGACGATTCTCGGCCTCCATGCAGATGCCGTCGAAACTGCAAGCCCCGGCTACGTACTTCACCTCGACGCGAACCTGATAGATGCGACCCGCTACGAGTCCATCGTCATCCTCGCGGCACAGCTGGCAGACACCGACCCAGAGCGTGCGTCTCAATTCCTCGACGAAGCTGAAGAACTCTGGAGAGGCGTTCCTTATGCGGATGTCGAAGGTGAGTTCGCCGATACGGAACGCCGGCGACTTTCCGTGATTCGCGAGTCTGCTCGTGCAGGTCGATTCGAGGTAGAGCTCAATCTTGGAAGACACCAGCGCGTCCTGTCCGAGATCGATCAAGCAATTGAGGAAGCCCCTTACGAGGAGCGATTGTGGCGATCCAAGATGGTCGCCCTCTACAGGGACGGGCGCCACGCAGACGCGTTGCGCGTGTATCGCGAACTCACGGAAGCCCTCGCAGAGATCGGATTGGACGCCTCACCTGCATCGGGAGAGATCGAGCTACAGATCCTGAATCACGACCCGCGTCTCAACGAGACGCGGCATCGCAGCACCAATGTGCCGACACCTACGACCTCGTTCATCGGACGGCGGGATCTCCTTGCGAACATCGTCGAATCAGTAGGACGATCCCGCTGTGTTTCTCTCCTTGGTGCAGGCGGTATCGGCAAGACCCGGATCGCTATCGAATCGGCCCACGCACTCGCCCCCCACATGGAAGGGGGCATCTGGTTCGTTGACCTCACAACGTTGCGTGACCCCGAATCTGTGACCACCCAGTGCGCTTCCCAGCTCGGATTGTTCGTACCATCGGGCTCATCGGCACTCGATGTGATCGTCCAATGGGGGGAAACACCGAACCGACTCCTCATCATCGACAACTGCGAACGTGTCTCTGAAGCAGCTGCAGAACTCGTGGCCAACCTTCTGAGCGGTTGCCCTGAACTCAACGTGATCACGACATCGCGTGTTCGCCTCGGAATCCTTGGTGAGCAGATCGTACAGATGTCACCGATGGATACGAGAGAGAAAGAGGATCCGCCTTCCGAGACCAGCGATGCTGGCTCACTGCTCATCGAGCGCGCCCTTCAATCTCAACCAGATCTCGACGTCGACGAAGAGCGCGAGACCCTTGAGGAGATCGCCACATTGCTCGAAGGGATGCCACTGGCCCTGGAACTTGCGGCAGCCAGGCTCAGGCATATGACGCCTCAGGAACTCCACGATCGGCTCGAGGGCCGCATCGACGTACTCACCGACCCCTCTCGCGCTGATAGCCCACATCGCAGAGCACTCAACGCAACGCTCGAGTGGAGTTGGGATCTCCTCGAGCCCGGCACCGCTACCGCGTGCTCCATCCTGGCGCTGTTCAGGGGCGGGTTCACAAGCGAGGGAGCGACTGCGGTCCTTCCTGAATCCATCGACGCAGACGCCGTGCAGGCCGAACTCATCGACGCGTCGCTTCTCACGATGCGGACCCATGGCGGCACGACACGGTATCGGTTCCTCGAGTCGGTGAG
>JAMBLL010000203.1 GCA_023336765.1 Actinomycetes bacterium
ACAGCATTGACACCGAGAAGGAATGTGCCCTTCGCAGCCCAGTCACGCGACGACCCCATGCCGTAGTCCTTGCCGGCAAGGACGACCAGCGGGACACCCGCTTCCTTGTAGTCCAGAGAGGCGTCGTACACGCTTTTGACCTCACCATCGATGAAGTCGAACGTCCACCCACCCTCTGTACCTGGTGCGAGTTGATTGCGCACACGGATGTTCGCAAAGGTGCCTCGAGTCATCACCTTGTCGTTCCCCCTGCGGGACCCATACGAGTTGTACAGGCGCCTGGGAACGCCCGCCTCGGTGAGGAACATCCCTGCCGGTGTGGTCGTACCGATCGCACCTGCGGGTGAGATATGGTCGGTCGTTACGGAATCTCCGAGCTTGAGCAGTGTCCTTGCACCGGTGATCGGGGTCAGCGGTGTCGGCTCCGGGCTGAGGTCCATGAAGAACGGGGGCTCCTGAATGTACGTCGAGGCGTCATCCCAGCCGTAGAGCGCTCCCCCGGTCGTCTCGATGTCACGCCACTCCGATGACCCATCGAAGACGGATGCGTACTCCTTGGTGAACTGGTCAGTGGACACCGATGCATCCACGATGGAAAGGATCTCCTCCTGGCTCGGCCAGATATCGGCGAGATAGACATCATTGCCGTCGGTGTCGACACCGAGAGGTTCCGTTGCGAGGTCGATGTCGACCGTACCTGCAATGGCGTATGCCACAACAAGAGGCGGGCTCGCAAGGTAGTTCGCTCGGACATCCGGCGAGATGCGGCCCTCGAAGTTCCGGTTACCCGACAGTACTGACGTCACGACGAGATCGTTCTCATGGACAGCAGCGCTGACCGTTTCGGGCAACGGCCCGGAGTTCCCGATACATGTGGTGCAGCCGTAGCCGACCGTGTAGAAACCGACGGCATCGAGGTCGTCGAGAAGGCCAGACGCGGTGAGGTAGTCGGTCACGACCTTGGACCCTGGAGCAAGCGAAGTCTTGACCCACGGCTTACGGTTGAGGCCGAGCGCCCGTGCCCTTCTCGCAACGAGACCAGCACCGATCATCACCTCAGGGTTGGACGTGTTCGTACAACTGGTGATCGCCGCGATCACAACATCTCCGTTGCGCAAGTCGAACACCTCGCCGTCGTTCACCACACCGGGAGTGATCGCATCGGGGCCGCCGTTCGGACTGAGCTGACCATCGAGATCGACACGCCATTGTTGTTTCATGTGGTCGAGTTCGATACGGTCCTGGGGCCTCTTGGGACCTGCAAGGGAAGGAACCACGGTGCCCATGTCGAGTTCGAGAGTCGAGCTGTAGGTGATGTCGTGGCTGTCGTCACGCCACAGACCCTGGAGCTTGTAGTACTGCTCCACCGTTTCGATGAGCGCCTCATCGCGGCCCGAAAGCCTGAGATAGTCGAGCGTGCGGTCGTCGACGGGGAAGAACCCGACGGTTGCACCGTACTCCGGTGCCATATTCGCAAGCGTTGCACGGTTCGCGACAGGCATGTCCGCCAGGCCCGGTCCATAGAACTCAACGAGTTTGCCGACAACACCGTGAGCGCGCAACATCTCGGTAACACGCAGGACGAGGTCCGTGGCTGTTGTGCCATCGGGGAGAGCACCTGTGAGTTCGAAGCCGACAACCTCGGGGAGAAGCATGTAGATCGGCTGGCCGACCATCACCGCTTCCGCCTCGATACCCCCAACGCCCCATCCAACAATTCCGAGTCCGTTGATCATCGTGGTATGCGAGTCGGTCCCCACGAGCGAGTCTGGATACAACATGCCGTCCTGATCCCACACGACCTTCCCGAGATATTCGAGGTTGACCTGGTGCACGATCCCTGTTGCTGGCGGAACGACCGAGAAATTGTCGAATGCCGACTTACCCCATTTCAGGAACTCGTACCGTTCCATATTCCGTTCGAACTCGAAAACCGAGTTGATCTGGAGAGCGTCAGGCGAGTTGAACGCATCGACCTGCACCGAATGATCGATCACGAGGTCGGCTTGCACCTGGGGGTTGACCTTCGCCGCTGCCGACTCGTCACCGGTCATACGGACGATCGCTGCACGCATCGCTGCGAGATCAACGACTGCCGGGACACCGGTGAAGTCCTGGAGCACCACACGGGCAGGCTTGTAGGCGATCTCTTGTGTAGCGACCTTTGAGGCGTCGTATTGCACAAGAGCTTGAACGTCCTCGTCGCGTACGATGCGGCCGTCATGGTTGCGGAGAACCGATTCGAGAAGGACCTTGATCGTGTACGGCAGGGAATCGATATCCCCCATGTCACGAAGTGCATCGAGACGGTAGACGACTCGTTCACCGAGCGGCGTGTCGATGACGGTGCGGGCGGAGAAGGGATCGTGGCTCATTGTGGCCTCTCCAGACGGGGTTGGTGTGTTCGTATGGTCTCAGCATGCAAGATTAGGGGCACCGTGTGGGCGAGTTCCTTGCTCAAGACCCGCATACTTTCACTTCTACAGCACAGACGCCGCATCTTTCATTCCGTACCCGATCGAACACGAGGTAACACAAAGAATCCCTGATCTTCGTGGCGAGATGATGCTGCTAGACACCTGTTGTAGCGGGGACCTCGTTGGAAGCCATGATCCTGAGGGCCTCCACGCTCAAGGCCATGACAATCGCAGTCGCGACGAGGACGGGACCGATCACCAGAGGGCCGTACACATTGACGAGGATCCCGATGGCTGCGGGGATGACAGCGATGGCCGCTATTGCGGCTGACAACTGATATCCAACAGCCCAGGGCGTGAACTCGCCTCCGAACCTCCTCGGTGTGAGTAACACCTCCAAAGGGAACACCGGCCCACTGGCGAATCCGGCAAGTGCGAGTCCGAAGATCGGGACCCACGCTGCGGGGTTCCACCACACAAGTGCGAGGCCCACGACGATCCCAACTGTGGATGCCGTGAGCGTTGCGTTGTACGGCATCTTGTCCCCCACAATGCCGAGTATGAGGCGCGACGCGAACAGTGCACCCCAGTGCAATGCAACAGCAAGACCAGCAACTGTTGCGTCCATGCCCTGACCCTCGACGAGAAGGGTGAATGCCCAGAATCCTGTGCTCCCCTCAACACCGGCATAGATGAAGAACGTCCACACCGAGAAGCTGAGCAGACGCTTGCGTCCGAGACGGACCGGCTTCTCCCTTCGCCCCTCCATAGGCATGCGCACCGTTGAGGCGATGGTCAGATAGGCCACGGCAAGGATGAACTCACCTCCGGCGAGGATCCCGAACCCGGAACGCCACGACAGGCCAAGAGCGACGAGGGCCGTGATCATCAGCGGAGCGATCATCGCACCGAATCCGAAGGCTGCATGGATGATCCCCATGGCTTTGGCGCCCCGATTCACCGCAACGAACGCGTTGCCAACAGAATCGATCGCTCCCCCAGCCATGCCGAGGGGTATCGATGCGAGAACGAACCACACGAAACCTTCGGCGCCTGCGTAGATGACGAGGCTGACACCTGCTGCTGTGGCCGCAGCGACAAGCAATGTTCCGGCGGGAAATCGCTTTGTGAGGAACCCGCTCGCAAGGCTCACAACCGCATAACTTCCGCCCGTTACAGCGGTGAGAATCCCAAGGTCGCCAAGGTCACGAGCGAGGTCCTGGGCCATTGACGGCCATGCCACGCCTAACGCGGATCCCGGCATCCCGAGAAGGACGAAACCGTACGCCAGCACTACAATTGATCGGGTACGAGACGACATGTTGTGAAGGTACACAAACCTTGGGTTCATAAGTCGAAGGGGCACCTACCTTTCCTCCATGCACACCACCGT
>JAMBLL010000204.1 GCA_023336765.1 Actinomycetes bacterium
GAGCGTGTACAGCGTTTCGATGGGTTGCACGTTGCCCAACAATACGTCACGGCCTATGACGATGCGTTGGCAAAACACCGGGTGTAGTGCAGCGACGTAGCGCGGTAGAATCAGGACCCACCGACGAGGGGAGCAAACATGACGGTTCCGACAAGCGAACACGGCACAGACAACGTCAAGCGAGGTCTTGCCGAGATGCTCAAGGGCGGCGTCATCATGGATGTCGTCAACGCTGAACAGGCGAAGATCGCGGAAGCTGCAGGGGCGTGCGCTGTCATGTCCCTCGAACGCGTTCCCGCTGATATCAGGGCCCACGGTGGGGTAGCGCGCATGGCCGACCCTGCCAGGGTCGAGGAGATCATCGACGCTGTCTCGATTCCGGTGATGGCGAAGTCGCGTATCGGCCACTTCGTTGAAGCCGAGGTGCTCGAGTCGCTCGGAGTGGATTACATCGACGAATCAGAAGTGCTCTCACCGGTCGATGTCTTCCATATCGACAAGCACGCCTTCACCGTTCCGTTCGTGTGCGGCGCCAAGGATCTTGGTGAGGCGCTCAGACGAATCGGTGAGGGGGCCGCCATGATCCGCACGAAGGGCGAACCCGGAACGGGAAACGTCGTCGAAGCTGTCAAGCACATGCGCCTGATGAACACACAGATCGGGAACCTCACAACCCTCACTCCGAACGAGTTGATGAACGCAGCACGAGACCTTGCCGCGCCCTACGAGCTTGTCAAGGAGGTCGCAGCGACTGGCAAACTCCCCGTGGTCAACTTTGCGGCAGGCGGAATCGCGACACCCTCGGATGCCGCCCTCATGATGAAACTCGGTTGCGACGGAGTTTTCGTAGGTTCGGGCGTCTTCAAGTCAGGGGATCCCGCTGTTCGTGCGGCAGCCATTGTTGAGGCGACCACGTTCTACAACGATCCGGACAAGATCGCCAAGGTGTCCCGCAATCTCGGGGAAGCAATGGTTGGGATCAACATCGACACGCTGCCACCTGAAGAGATGATGCAGCTTCGAGGCTCATGACCGTCGGCGTCCTCGCTCTCCAGGGCGACTTTCGTGAGCACATCGCAATGCTCAGGTCCATCGACGTCGATACCTATGAGGTTCGCACACCCGAAGACCTCGAACGTTGCGATGCGCTCGTCATCCCCGGCGGGGAATCCACGACGATCGGAAAACTCGCTACCCGCTATGGCCTGATCGAGCCGATCAGGCAACGTTGCGAAGATGGCATGCCGATGTTCGGAACGTGCGCAGGCATGATCTTCCTCGCAACAGCCACCACCGGGGGATTCCAACCGCAACTGGGAGTCCTGGACGCCGCTGTTGAGCGAAATGCGTTCGGACGCCAGGTCGACTCATTCGAAGCGGACCTCACCGTATCGGGTCTCGAAGACCCGATACATGCGGTGTTCATCAGGGCACCATGGATCGACAAGATCGGTGCTGACGTTGAGGTATTGGCATCGGTGACAGAACCCGGCGGAGCGGTGCACCCGGTGTTGGTACGACAGGGTCGTATCCTTGCAAGCTCATTCCATCCGGAGTTGACCGGCGACACGCGCCTGCACCAGTTGTTCGTCGATTCGATAGCTTCAGGCTGAGGAGATCATATGTCCGGACATTCAAAATGGGCGAATATCAAGCACCGCAAGGGTCGTCAGGACGCCAAACGTGGAAAGCTGTTCGCCAAACTGATCAAGTCGATCGAATCAGCCGCCCGTAACGGCGGAAGCGACATGTCTGCGAATCCGACGCTCACCACGGCGGTCCAGAAGGCGAAGGACAACTCGGTCCCCAAGGACAACATCGATAGAGCGATCGCCCGCGGTGTCGGCGATGTCGACGGCGTCCAGTACGTCGAGTCTTTCTATGAGGGTTACGCACCAGGTGGAGTGGCGATCTACGTCCAGATACTCACGGACAA
>JAMBLL010000205.1 GCA_023336765.1 Actinomycetes bacterium
GTTGTATTCACCTTCAACGAATCCCTCCGGACAGCTCTCGGTGCCGTCCGCCGTCTTCCCCACCTCACCGCGACGCACATTCGCGCCGAGCTTGAGTTCCAGCTGAGGTTGTCCGATTACCACGATGGCCGGTATGCCCACAGGGCAGGCAGCTCCCACGAACATCGCGCAAGGGTCGGCGAATCGGAGCGGCAATTGGATCGGCCGGGCTGCGACCGCTGCTCGCACGCCGTCTGGCACATCCTCGGTGGGTATCAGCTCTTCAACATTCGGTTCGTCTGCTTGTTGCTCAGCGGCTTCCGCTTCGATGTCCTCAATGGGTACGGGCCCCGCGTCGAAATCGAACGGTGGATCCTCTGTCTCGGGATGGTCTGTTGGCTCGCCGGACGGTGGTCTGAGCACCTGAAGGCCGGCGTCTTGCGCGGCGGCATCGGGATCGGTTTCTGGAGGTGGCAAAGGATCGTCAGCATCCGCTGAGGTATCGAGGTAGTACGCAGGTACCACCTCGACCGGTACCGGGACATCTGCGTCCATGTCGACAGCCTCGGATGTCGGTAAGGAGTCCGTGTCCTCGCTCTCGGCGGTTGCGGCGGTTTCGGCCGCAGGTTGATCGGAATCGTTGTCCGACGTCAAGGCATCGGTGGCGAACACGGCCCCGATAGTCACGAGAACGAAGATGGCGGCGATACCGAGAATGCGATAGGCAGTGTTCATAGGCTGCACCGCCCCAGATCGAAGGTGTCGATTTCTGTCGTTGTGTTGCCAGCTGTGTCGGTGACGGTCCAGGTGAGTTCCACACGGATCGTGGGTGAGGACGCGGGTCCATAGGCCTGCGGAAGGTCAGCTATGTCGCCGATCAGTTGAAATCCTGACGTCGAATTTGGTTCAATGCGTACGGGGAACGAACCAGAGTACTCGGGCGATACCAGCAGGTGCTCCCATGTGAGAGTCACCTCGAGCAGGCCAGTTTCGTTGACAACCGTGGCGTACGCAGATCCGAAGGTGGGCGTATCAATTGTGTCGTCACACGCGTTTGGCTCAGCGCCCGGATAGATCGTGTCAGGTTCGACGATGAGATCCACGACTATCGGAGGGTCGGTGTCGGGTGGGAGTGTCGTGTCGGGTGGAGGAGTTGTAGGGAGTGTCGTGTCAGGAGGCGGGATCGTCGTTTCCGTTGGGATAGTCGTATCGGGAGGAGGGATGGTCGTGTCGCCGGACGGTTCCGTCGTTGTGGTCGATGTATCCCCCAGCGCCACGGTTGCTCCGCCATCTTGGGGACCACAAGGCGTCACGGGCAACGTGGACAGGTCCCTGTCAGATTCGAGGAACGAAGCAGGCATCCACCCTACCTGTGCCAATGCACCCGGTCGGCGAATGGCGACCCACTCGCCCGATGCGTCGATACCTACGACGTAGACGGAATCGCCGTCGATCACGGACGCGACTGGTTGCCCTGCACGACAATCGAGGACCTGGACACTGGCGGTCAGTGCTGAAACGGTGCTGAGCGACGCACTTGTCGCACTTGCCGACACGCTGCTCGCATCCTGCGTACTCTCAGATTCCGAAATCGGGTCCACTGCTCCGCTAACGACCAGCACGGCTCCAAGTGCGGCACCGCCGACGATCGCTCCGATGATCGCAATGAGACCGATAGCGGCAATCCCCTGCTCTGAGCGCCCAACGAATCTTCTCCACGCATACCTCAACTCGCACCCCTGCCACTAGCCCGCTCTACCTGAGGCAATCCTATACATGGTCGGAGTGGCTGGGGCAGACATGAACCATCGTGGCGACGACCTGACCGTGCAGTCGATAACTCAGGCTACGTCGAGCCTGATTCCGGTCTCGCGCTCGGACACTTCCCACAGGGTGTCTATCGACTTGTCCAGGCCGAACCTGCGCAAGATCGGTCGCTTCACAGGTTGTCCACTGTTGCCGTACCTTGGGGCGTAGAACTCTCCGCCTTTGGCTTGCGGGTCGGTGGCCGCTCGCAGTTGTGGCAACGCCCCTGCATCGGCCTCCATGCCGACTTTGTCGGCAAGCCAACTCCACATCGGGGCGGACCATCCTCCCCCACCCTCATCGACGGTGTTGACCTGGAGGTTCGTGTGCGACAGTCCTGGGTGTGCGATGAGGCTGGCTGCATCGACATCATGGGCTTCGAATATCCGCTGCAGGCCAAGGGCGAAGTGGTAATTGGCAAGTTTCGACTGTCCGTAGGCCTTCCAAGGTCCGTAGCCACTCGCGAGATGGGGGTCGTCGGGATTGACGCCTCTCCCCATGTGATGGGCCGTACTCGTGACGGTCACAACGCGAGCACCAGGCGTAGTCGCAATCGTCGGCAGCAACCCGGCAGTGAACACCCAATGCCCGAGATGGTTGACACCGAATTGCATCTCGAACCCGTCGTCGGTTGTCTGTTGAGGGAGCGCCATCAGGCCAGCGTTGTTGACGAGAATGTCGATGGTGTCGTGGGCTGAGAGGATGCTCTGGGCAGCCTGCTTCACCGAGTCGATGGAGGCAAGGTCAAGTGGCACCACCGAAATCGATGCGTCCGGAGAGTCTCCAAGGATGCTCTGGCGTGCGGACCTGGCCTTGTCCTCGTTCCGTGATGCCATTACAACGTCGGCACCGTGGTCGGCCAGCGCTTTCACAGTCTCGTACCCGAGACCAGCGTTTCCGCCGGTCACGACAGCGGTTCTTCCTGTCA
>JAMBLL010000206.1 GCA_023336765.1 Actinomycetes bacterium
CCGCCGACAACCCACCGAGCCCTCCACCAACGATTACCACATCGGTTGTGATAGTGCTGGTCATGTCTCGGGCGCTGTCTCGTCCATGCCATCGTCCGGCCACGGGTCAACGTCGATCAGTTTCCGCCAGACATATACAGCCACATCACGAATCGATGCGATGACGGGGACCGCCAGCAATGAGCCGAGCAATCCCCCAACTTGAAAGCCGATCAACAGCCCGAGCAATACAATCGCGGGACGCAGCCTGACCGCTGTACCCATAACCCTCGGAGCGATGATGTTCGCCTGCAACTGGACAACGAGCAGGTAGATACCTGCGACGATGAGGGCGAACCAGTAGTTCTCCAGTTCGGGCCATCGGGTCGAACCCGACAACAGCGCGGTGAGGACCCCGGGGATCGCGGCCAGGATCGGGCCGAACGTCGGGATCATGTTGAGCACAACCATGATCGCTCCCATCAGGAACGCACCGGGGAGTCCAACAGCCCACAGCACGACGAAAACAAGGGTTCCCGTGATCAGCGAGTTCACCAGTTGGCCGTACAGGTAGCCACGCCACACACGCTTGATCTCAGCCAGGAGCCGTAAGCCGTCGCGTTCATATCCGCGTGGGATATTTGCAAGCGTCGCGTCATGCATCCGTGAGCTGTCAGCATTGATGTACATCGCAACGAGCGCCGTCACGATCGCGGAGGTGATCACAGCGGTCACGATCCCGACAACGGTACGGAAGCTGCTCAACCCCACGCCGACATACTCCAGAATCCTCTCGGCATCGATCACGATCCCTCCTGAACCATCTCCCGTCCCGACGGAGACCTGCAGCGAATCAAGAACCGAGTTCATGTCAACCGTGACACCGACCAGGAGGAGTTGCCCATCGGCATCGAGCCGCTCGAGCAATGCAACACGCAACTCCTCAACGATGCCTAGCGGGTCCAATTCGATGATGGATGCCACAATCGACTTGGTCATCAGGTATCCAAAACCGATGGTGCCGAGGAACACGACGAGATAGGCGATGAGAAGTGAGATCCCCCTGGGAATCCTCAGGCGCCTCGCAGAGAAGCGGATAAGTGGAGCAACAAGGAAGGCGATCAGGGCGGCGAGGGCCGCGATAGCGATCACATTGCGGATCAGGTAGATGCCTGCGATGCTGAGAACAAAGGCCATCGAGATGACCATCAGCTTCGTGTTCGGAGCCCACTTCGGCGATGGTGGGTACCCGTATGCTTCCTCGACAGATGTGTTTCTCGGTGACCTCTTTGGTGTCCTGTCGCTGTCGTCCATGCCCCCACGGTAGAGCATTCAGCGAGACTGGAGGCAGTTTCTGGCTTCCTCTTGCCGCTTTGAGCGGAGAGATCCTCCGTCTCACCACACACGACCTCTCCCGTCTCTGACTCTGGCTGTTTCCCAGGGGGTGTCGGCTGCTTCGTGACTGTAAGCTCCTCGCCATGGCTGAATCCCGAACCCAAGACGACCTGCCTCCGGGCTATCAACCCCACATCGGTGCCACACGCCAGTACATGAGAGACATAATCCTCGGTGTCAACGATGGTCTCGTGTCGACGTTCCTGCTCGTATCTGCTGTGGTCGGCGGTGGTCT
Organism: Actinomycetes bacterium; assembly: GCA_023336765.1. Lineage (GTDB taxonomy): Bacteria > Actinomycetota > Acidimicrobiia > Spongiisociales > UBA5794 > JAMBLL01. The sequence goes on from JAMBLL010000206.1 coordinate 1,610, forward strand.
TGACTCCACCGATGTTCTCCTCACGGGTATTGCCGGAGCGATCGCGGGAATGATCTCGATGTCGGTTGGCGAGTACATCGCAACGAAGTCTCAAGAGGAGGTGTTCGAGGCTGAGATCGCACTGGAAAAGGAACACCTGATCCACTTCCGCCAGCACGAAAAGGACCAACTCCATGACATGCTGTCCGATGTAGGCCTCGAGGGTGATGACCTCGACCAGGTTGTGGAGATCATCGACGCCAACGACACAGCGATGCTCGGCATGCATGCGGCGCTCGAGTTCGGGATCGTCGACACCGAGCGACGCAGCCCTATTGCGGCAGCCATCTTCTCCGGATTGCTCTTCCTCGCCGGCGCACTTCCCTCGGTGGTCCCGTTCGCATTCATCTCTGACACAGGTACAGCGTTGCTGGTTGCCGGCATCCTGTCAGGGATCGGGCTGGTCATAGTTGGTGCCGTCAAGACGATGCACACCGGAAAGAGTCCGGTCCTGTCCGCCCTCGAGAATCTGGCCCTCGGCCTGGGCGGCGGTGTCCTCGCCTACTTCGTCGGCAGGGCGTTCGACAGTCTCATCGCCCGTTGAGGTTCCCCGACCACCCTGCCTTCGAACGCTAGGGGGAAGCGAGAGCTTCGGTGCCGGACCAG
>JAMBLL010000207.1 GCA_023336765.1 Actinomycetes bacterium
GCGTCTGGCACGAAGCGTGCCCTCAACTCGTATCGCCCTGCATCATCGAACACATGGCCATTGTTCCCGTAGAACAACTGGACCGTCCTGGTGAGCGACTCCCCCGCAGCCAACTCGATCTCCTCAGGTTCCCCGCAGACCTGCACCACATCACGCAGAACCAGATCCTGGCCCGCAGGAGTCGTTACGCCGATCTCGAGGTCGCCCTCTGCAAGGTTCAATGCGGAACTTGTCGGAATACTCGACGCCGACCGGTTCGTGACCGTCACCCGTGCCGTGATGAACTCTCCCCGCACAGCATTCGCTGGTACCTCGATATCGAGATGGATCCCGTCACCGCCAGACTCGGCCTGGACAAGACCGATGACATCTACCGGCGCAGGCGTCCCACTGAACAAGGAACCGTGACCCCATCCGAACGGCTTCCATCCAGGGGCGACCTGGGGGTCAGGCGAATGGATCAGCGATGTCCTGTTGTGGTCGCTGAACGCGAAGGTCGCGTTGTCCGGGTAGAGGTTCCCGGCCGTTGCTTGGCCCATCACGTCACCCGTCTGGTTCATGATCGTCGTGCCGATGCCAGGGTTGTGGACATCGTGCTTTGGGTGATACAGGTTCAAGACATGCCCAACCTCATGCACAAGCGTGCGAAGATGCCCAACAGGTACATCGCCAAGCCTCTTGTTCTTGGCCGACGGCTTGAGGACGGACGACGACGAGAACATCGCGTCGGTGTAGCTCACACATCCTTCACGATGAGGCGCCGCCTGGTCGAACATCAATCCGAAGGTGTTGCTCCCGGATCGCTTCGACCCTACGAGCGTCCAGATACGCCACGTGCTACCGATATCGCTGATGTCGCGCGAACTGCTCAGGAGTGTGTGAAGTTCAGCGTCTGTGAGAATGTTGTCCTCGGGGATGTTCGTCTGACTCATGTTGATGGCAAGGTCGATGCCGTCACCACGATACGTACCGCTGAAGGTGTGACCTCCCGCCGAGGCAGGCCATGACCTGTTCGTCATCACATCGACTTCGACCACGGCACCCCGGTAGTACGGGGACGTCTTGGTGGCGGTGACAACATGGAGTTTCCCGCCGATCATCGCCTCACCCGTCATCTTGATCGTCGGCTGGGGGTACCAGCGCGAATACACAAGAGACTGGCCACAAGTGAACTTCATCCATCCAGCTTCTGTTGTGACGAACTCCTGGGTCGACTTGTTCCATATGTGTCGCATCAGAGGGAAATACAGCTCACCCCCGACATACGAAGCACCTGTGCTGCGGAAGTACCATGTGTACTCATCGAAGGGGTAGTGGGGGTACCAATTGCGGTTCCAATAGGCATATGCGGTGGCAGACGCCACGGGGTTGTCAGCGACATCCTCCCCCAACCCCAGATCCCCGCGCGGTATCGTGACTCCCCTGCTCATCAGCCGTGACGTGAACCTCCATCCCTTGTAGTACAGATCGCCCGAAACCCGAAGCTCACCGTCAGCAGCCTCGAGACGCATCGGACCGCGGAGTTGCCCGGCGAGGAACCCGGTCTTCGGCCGGATCATGATGTTCCACGAGCCATTCAGGGCCCCGAGAGAGCATGGACGGTTCTGCGGAACCCTCGTGACTGGTCCTGGCCTGGCGCGTTCATAGGCGCTAGGTCCCGGAAATCGCCGATACGCCGTCGCTCCGACGTGATCGAACTCGAAGTCCGGTTCATCCTGACCGTAATCATCAGGTATCAGAGGCAATCCTGGGTCTGCTTCGGATCCAAGGTCGTGGATGTGGATACCTGTGTCATCACCGCTAGGGCTCATGCCAGCTCCTTCAAGCTGAGAGCGTGCGCGAGTTGCGCTGCCTACCCGAGCTGGCCTCGCCAACACACGCGATGCCCTACCTGGGCAACAAGCTCTCTCATCAACACTACGCGAGTACTGTGGCGGTGTGGAGGATTTTTCCATGCCGCTCCGTTCAACACGCGCAGTGTCCCACCCGGATGCGGTCCGCGCTGAGAATCAATGCGAGGTGCAAAACGTGATGAGCGCGAGGTAGCTACGCTGTGCCCCACACAAGACGGGAAGAACCAGAACAGTGGACAGGATTCGAGCGTTCTACAACAAGAAGATCAAAAGCGCTCGTTCCCTGTTCAGCAAGGAAACCCTAAAGGATGACACCGTTGCCGGAGTCGTCCTCGGCGTCGAAAGCGTCCCGGACGGACTCGCCGGAGGACTCCTCGCCGGGGTGAACCCGATATTCGGACTGTACGGGTATATGGTGGGCACCTTCACCGGCGGGCTATTCACCAGCTCTTCGTTCATGGCGGTCCAGGCAACCGGCGCGATGGCCATTGTGGTGGCAGACGTCGGGCTCAGTTCTTTCGGAGAGGATCAGGACAGGGCGCTGTTCACGCTCGCGGTCCTGACAGGCGTCATCATGTTCGCGGCCGGCGCCTTCAAGCTTGGCTTCATCTTGAGGTTCGTCTCGAACGCTGTGATGGTGGGATTCATCAACGCAGTCGGCGTGAACATCATTCTTGGCCAACTCGACAACTTCACCGGATATGAGAGCCAGGGTTCGAACCGGGTCCTGCGAGCCATAGACACGCTGTTCAACCTGAACAACGCCCACGGACAGACACTCCTCATCGGCACGGCAACGATCGTGTTGATCGTCCTTTTGGAACGGACGAAACTCGACTCCCTCGGCATGGTGGTCGCCATCATTCTCACGTCGGCGGTGGTTGTGATCACCGGATGGGAGGTCGCTCAGCTCTTGGACATCGCCGACGTACCACGGTCCCTTCCCGGACCTGTCATTCCTCTGTGGAGTGCCATACCAGCGCTCATGATCCCTGCTCTGTCATTGGCTTTCATCGGTCTGGTACAAGGAGCAGGCATATCGGCGAACTTCCCGAACCCTGATGGCAACTATCCAGACGCATCCCAGGACTTCATCGGCCAGGGAGCCGCCAACATAGCGGCTGGCGTATTCCAGGGCATGCCGGTCGGCGGTTCGATGTCCGCATCATCCCTGGTCAAATCAGCTGGTGCAAAGTCAAGGCTCGCATTGTTGATCGCCGCTGGCGTGATGGCGATGGTGATCCTGATATTCGCTGACGCCGTTGGCTACATCGCAATGCCAGCCCTGGCTGGGTTGCTCATGATTGTCGGGTTCCGCACCATCAAACCAGCAGACATCAAGGCCGTATGGAAGACGGGAATGATGCAGGCAACGGTCATGACCGTCACATTCATCCTGACGATGGTGATCCCTCTTCAGTACGCGGTTCTCGTGGGCGTTGGAATCTCGATGATCCTGTTTGTCGTGACACAGTCCAACCAGGTGACCTTGAAGAGATGGGTCTATGACGGAGACGGGAACTATCGTGAGACTGAACCACCTGCCGTCGTGCCCAGCGGCGAAGTGACCGTTCTCCAGCCCTATGGCAGTTTGTTCTTCGCCGCTGCTCCTGTGTTCGAGGAGGCACTCCCGAATGTTGAGGAGAGTTCAACCGATGCTGTGGTGATCCTTCGCCTGCGTGGGCGCACGGACCTTGGATCGACGTTCATGGATGTCCTGTTGAGATACGCTGACGAACTCACAGCGGTTGGTAGCAAGCTTGTCCTTGTATCTGCCGACGAGTCGATAGACCATCAGCTCGCCGCATCCGGGGTGAGAGACGCTGTCGGCGACGACAACATCTATGAAGCAGACATGTGGGTCGGTGCCACTCTCAAGCGTGCACAGGCAGACGCCGTCGATTGGATCGACGAGCACCCCGCCGACACTGAGCCAAGGACCGAGAACGACTGAGTACGTCGACCAAGGGCGCCCGCATCTCCAATCACAGCGACCCCTGCTGTCACTCCGACGTCTCGCCGGATGCCTCCGGGCCGATCTTCCCCTCACGTAGCGCATCTATCACCGAGTTGATCGTCGGATAGACGTTGCCAGAGCCGATACGATCGATAACCCCAGCGTTGGTGGCGGTAACTCGAGCCTCGCCGTGAAGGCGGGCGAGGACGACAGTGACGTCAGCGGACTGGAGTTCTTTTGTGAGCGAGAGCATGGCCTCGGCGCCCGTCACATCCATGTCCGCCATCTGCTCGCAGTCGATAACCAGCAATGTCGCCGGTGGATCGGTCCGTTTCCGCAGTAGCTCCAGGGCTGAATCCGAGAACGCATCAGCGTTGGCAAAGATGAGCGATCCGGTCTGGCGGTACACAACCACACCAGGCAAGGTGTGAGCATCGGGACTCCCGTCGATGCTCACATATTCGTAGGTTCCGTCATCATCCTTTATGCGACCCAACTCGGCGCCCTCGGGGAAGCTGGCTCGATAGATCAGCGCAAGCAATGACAGGACGATGCCGATGATGATCCCTGGGAGTATTCCAAGGAGGATCACACCGATGAATGCCACCGCTGCCAACCAGAAGTCAATGATCCGGATGGACCACAGCTTCCTGAAGACCTGGAAGCCGATCAGCTTCCACACCGCATGGACAACGATCGCACCGAGCACCGCCTCAGGTAGCGGTTCGAAGAGCCAGGTGAGCGCCACGATCGTGAGCAATGTCAATGCCGCTGCGAACAGGCTCGCCATCTGCGTCTTCTGCCCCGCACCGACTCCTGCAGCTGTCTTCGAGAGGCTGCCATCGACGACGAAACCTCCCGATAGTCCCGCACCGAGGTTCGCTGCGCCGAGTGCGATCATCTCCTGGTCCGCATCGACCTTGTATCCGAACTCAGAGGCATAGTTCTTTGCCGCAGCGAACGATTCGGCGAATGCCACGATGACAACAGCGAGGGCACCGACGACGATATCGCTCATGATGTCCCATCCTGGCCACTCAGGTATCGACAGGTTCGGCAACTGCGCTGGGATATCGCCAACAACGTGGATACCCATTTCATCGAAGGAGAATGCCACAGACGCGCCGATCGCCAGCAGCATCACGATCAATGCCCCGGGGAGTCTGGGCATCTTGTCTTCCAAGATGAACAACAGCGCAAGCCCGACAACGCCGACCGCGATTGTGGGCCAATCCCAGTCACTGAACTGAGAGAGCATCGATGCGAATTCTTCGAATACGTTGCCGCCCTCGGATTCGATACCGAGGATCTTGTCGAGCTGACCAACGGCTATGACGACCGCCAGACCGACCATAAATCCGCTGAGCACCGACGATGCCATGAAGTGAGCGATCCACCCCAGACGGGCCAGGCCCAATCCGATGAAGAGCACCCCGGTGAACACAGCAAGCCAGACCGTGAGGATCAGGTACAGGTCGCCGTCGCCCCCGGCGAGCGGGGCCACGATCGATGCGGAGATGATCGCGACGGTCGAACTAGGACCTACGAACAGTTGTTTCGAAGAACCAAAGATCGCATAGCCGACAAGTGCGAGGGGCGCGGTGACCAAACCGATCTCAGGTGGAACGCCCGCGATCCCAGCGTATGCCATAGCCTCAGGAACAAGGAGCGCCCACACCGTCAGCGCAGCGATGACGTCGAATCGCAACCACTTGCCCCACCTGTACTTCGGCAACCAGTCCACAATCGGGACGAACCGCTCGAGCGCGGACTTCTGTTCAACTGGCTTGAGGGCCATGGATCGTGCTCCTGGGGGATCGACTACGACTCATGCCCGTAGTTGCCAGGACACTACCCGACACCCGGTTGAACGCCCAATCAAGTATTCACAAGGCAATCGATGACGGTCGGTGAGAGCTGGCGAGGCAACCGGCACAAGACCTCCGGGTCCTACTGCGTCATACATGATTCGTTCTATGTCTTGAGACATCGAGTGAAGTGGCGGTAGAACAAGAAGAGAACCTCGTAGGGGCGGCCTGTTGAAACGGTGGGCCAGATCCCGGGGATCCAGGGCAGATGACCAGCACCTCCGTCAGCAGAGTATCCGACGTCGGAGGCTTCGAACCAGCCTGCGTCGTCGAACCAGCCCACCCGAATACCGAACGCTCGCCACATCTGTTTCGGTGAGTGGTCCTCAGCGCGCACGGCAGCGAGAATCTCGGACTGTGCGGTCAAACCGTATTGGCCCTTGCTCGCCTTCGCCCAGGCTTCGTCTATTGCCAGCAGAAGGGAGCAATCGAGGGTCGGAACTTCACTTGGGTCGAGACCGGCAAAGCCACCGTCATCTGCGTCTTTCAGCAAGAGGCGACGCGTTTCATCGTCGGCAGCCCCCCACTCACCGGCGGCAAGCAACGTCTCGAGAACAGAAGTTTGCATGCCGCAATGGTAACAGGCACATCGGAAATGAGCGGGGCCGGCTTTGAGCTCGGGACGTGGCTGGCAGTAGTACGAAGTACGTACGA
>JAMBLL010000208.1 GCA_023336765.1 Actinomycetes bacterium
ACACGTTGAAACGGAAGTGCATGACGTCGCCCTCTTGGACGATGTAGTCCTTGCCCTCGATGCGCCAGCGGCCGGCGTCTTTGGCGCCGGCTTCGCCTGAGAACTCGACGTAGTCGTCGTAGGCGATGACCTCGGCCTTGATGAAGCCATGTTCGAAATCGGTGTGGATGACTCCTGCAGCCTGAGGTGCGGTTGCGCCGTCCTTGATGGTCCATGCCCTTACCTCTGGCTCGCCCGCAGTGAAGTATGTCGAGAGGCCAAGGAGTTCGTAAGCCACACGGATCACCTTGTGCAGGCCCGGTTCGTCAAGGCCGTACTCGGCGAGCATTTCGGTGTGATCTTCACTGTCCAGAACGGCGAGTTCAGCTTCGAGTGCTCCCGATATTGTGACGACGGCGGCTCCTTCAGCCTGTGCGATCTCACGCACGGCATCGACGAGTGGGTTGTCCTTGAGGCCGCCTTCATCGACGTTCGCGATGTACATGGTCGGCTTCGATGTCAGCAGGAACAGGTTTCGGACGATCGGGCGCTCGGCCTCTGTGAACGTCAAAGTCCGGACAGGGTCCCCGTTACCGAGGTGGTCATTGATCCGCTCGAGCACCTCAACGGCGGCTTTGGCGTCTACGTCTCCTGAGCGTGCTTTTCGGCTCTGCTTGTCAAGCGCCTTGGCAACTGTTTCGAGATCGGCAAGCGCAAGTTCCGTGTTGATCGTTGCGATGTCACTCGCAGGGTCGACCTTGCCATCAACATGGACTACGTTGTCGTCCTCGAAACAGCGTACGACGTGTGCAATGGCATCGGTCTCACGGATATGGCTCAGGAACTTGTTCCCGAGGCCTTCACCGTCAGAGGCACCAGCGACGAGTCCCGCGATATCGACGAATTCGACAACGGTGGGGAGGATCTTCTTCGGGCTCACGATGGCAGCGAGGGCATCGAGTCTCGGATCTGGCACAGTTGCCATTCCGCCATTCGGGTCGATCGTTGTGAATGGGTAATTCTCGGCTGGGATCTCACCACCGGTAAGTGCGTTGAAGAGAGTCGATTTACCGACGTTGGGCAGTCCAACGATGCCACAAGTGATTGCCATGGGATGCTCCTGGGAGGGGTCGGTTCGGGTACGGTCGAAAGCCCTGAACCGCCCAGAGGGTACGCCTTACCCGAATCTATGCTCGCCTCTATGGGTCTTAGATTGATGGCGATGTTCGTCGCGCTGGCGGTGTCAGCGGTTGGGTGTTCCTCCTCGGGAACAACGCCGACGCTCGGGGAGTTGGACGGTGTTGCTTCGCGGCCTATTCCAACGTCGGGTGTCCTCGGAACGTCGGTTGCCGACATCTCGCTCCCCGACGCAGCCAACGGTGGCGAGCCCATGTCGTTCGTGGGCCCCGACGGAGGTGTGCTCGTTGTCTACTTCGGCTACACGTTCTGCCCCGATGTGTGCCCCACGACGCTCTCGGACTTGAGGGCGGCCCTTGGAGATCTCGGTGATGACGCCGATCGAGTCAAGGTTGCCATGGCGACCATCGACCCTGTGCGCGACACAGATGACGTGATCACCGGGTACCTGCGCTCCTTCATTGAGGATGGACATCCACTGCGAACGACAGACGACGCGGAACTCCAAGCGGCAGCGGGAGGTTTCGGCGTCGAGTACTCGGTGATCGAGGGGGTCGATGGCAACGTTGAGGTCGCTCATTCAGCGTTCCTGTTCGCCGTCGACGAGTCCGGTGTGATCCGTGCCGTATGGCCGTTTGGAGTGGAACCGCAGACAATCACCACGGAGTTGAGAGAACTCCTCGGTGTCGGCTCGACGAATTCTTGAACGCGTCCTCGGTCGGTGACTCCACGTCATTAGGCAGTACCCGTGGCTCGGGGAACCAGCGCTCATGAACGGCCTAGTCAGTCGTTTGTGCCCAACGCCGCCAGCGGGCAGCTTTCGCCTCAGGCGAGTCAGATGTGGCGGCGACAGATTCCCCGGCGAGACTCACGAGAGCTTGATCGGCCTGGTCAGCGAGCAACTGTGGCGGGTGTCCGAAGCTGATCTGATTGCTCGTGAGACCTTCGAGGAGGACCGCGATGCTGTCGCGTCGTTGTCTCCGTGCTAGACCGCTCGCCGCTGCAACACGAAGGCGCAAGTCGTCATCTCGCATTCCGATTTCGAGAACCTCCTCGTCACCAAGACTGTCGCCCGCGGCCAGGCCGACCCATCGCACCACTGGTTGTTTATCTTCGAGGGCGACGAGGATTGCATCATGCGCCTCTGCTCCAGCCTCCGTCAATGTGCGAACGGCGTCCATGAGGCTTGACGGCTTACCGTCCCGTGCGAGCTCGAGAGCCTCCAGTGGCGAATATTCGGATGGTTGAGTCTTCACGAGCGACACCTCTTCGGGCACTGGCAGATCAGCCTTCACCAGTAGCGGTATGGATATGGAGATTCGGGCGGCATCGCCTAACCAGTGGATCGGCCAGTGGAAGCAGCACCACCACGGGCAGTCGGCCTCGAGTCCGCCCATGGTCGTCTGAACGTGAGAAGGAAGGGCCGCCACGTTCCCCCAGGTTTGGGCCATGATGCTCTGAGCCTGACCGGCGGGTTGAGGATTGAGATTCTGGTAGGTGCCGCCAGGACCGTTGTAGTCGTATTCATCCGGCAGACCCAGCAGATGCCCCGATTCGTGCGCAGCGACGTTGCCGGTGTCGAGAGCGTCCCACCGGCCCCCTGTGCAATCGGGACCGAGCGCGTTAACGAAGGAGGTCTGCGGGCCTGATACGACATCGATCTGGTGCGATCCTGGCCTACCGGACCCCGTTCGCGTGATCATGTCGAAGCTGACCGTACAACAGCCAAAATGCTGATGGCCCAGCGGACCGCTCCACATGTCTTCGGTGGCAGATTCCCAGCCGTTGACAAGTGCGGTGAATGCACCCGCCGCCAATCCTGAGTTGTTCTCGAACTGTATGTCCAACACGAGGGTGAAGGCGCAGAGTCTGCGTGTTACGGTTGTGCACATCTTGGCTCCCTGATGGCGTCAACCAAACCGTACACGAAAACATCCCATGTTGTGGAGCCGTTCTCGGATGCTCCTCGCTGGGGCGACGTGAGGCAGCAGGAGTCGACGAGATTGTCATGACTGATGGTTCGTGACCCATATGGCAACAGCAGCAGTCCCTATCGTTGAGGTCCGGACGTGGCTCTCGGACCTCGCTCGACGCAGGCACCAGAGGTTCTACCCACCGCTGATCTCTTACGCCGACTGACGTGTCGTCGCTCAGTGCGGTTGTGGAAGTAGGTGTGCCTGATCTTGAGTCAACGGACGCGATCAGCCGTGACCTTGAATCGATGCTTTCAGGAGCCTGAGCGCGAAATCGGGCGCTGAGTCGCGAAACAATGCCCCATCAAGGGGCTTACATCGCGTTCCCTTTTCGAGTTCTCTTGAAGGAGGGGGTGATCACAGTGGTAGCTGATGGACCGTATGAGAGCCGGAGAGACATGGATCCGTTTCGGCATCCTGATCTCGAGCAGCTCGGCAGAACGCTACGAGATCGACTCGATGAGACACTCAACGCGGAGCAGTCCGCAGCCAGGTCGGCGGCGCGACGCAGAAGGACGTTGAGGGATTCACTTCTCGAGTCTGAGGACCGTTCAGACACCGTCGTGATGTCAGCAGTTGATGGTCACACGTATCGAGGACTCGTCGACGCGGTGGGGGTTGACCACGTTGTCCTTGTCGACAGCGGCCGTTCAACACACATCGCGATCTCGCACATCGTCTCGATGGGGATCGTCTGATGGCCCTCCTCGAACGTGTCAGGCCGATCAGTCTTCCCATCAGCTGGCTGGACCGACGAACGATGCTGGGAATTCTCCTCGCCGCTCTCGCGGGGGCCGTCGTATTGTCGCTGACAAGGCCACCGACCGTTGTCCCGGTGCTCGTGGCCGGTGGCGACCTTCCGGCGGGAACCCCTCTTTCGGAACTTGACATCTCGGTACGTGATGTGTCGTCGTCAGTCGGTTTGGTCGAAGGTAACACCGTGGGTGAACTGGCCGACTGGACGCTACGGGTTCCCCTGGCAGCCGGCGAACCGATATCACCGTCGCTTCTCGTACCACCACAGGTCGGGGATTCTCCGGACGCTCTTGCGTTGTCACTCGACCGGTCCCATGCTGTACAGGGGAACTTATCTCAAGGTGACCTGGTCGATGTGCTCCTAACGAGGCCATCGTCGTTCGACGAGGCTCCTGTGACGGAGTTGGTAGCGGCCGGTGTCTACATCCTTGATGTGAGCGTTGGCGAATCGGGATTCGATGCCGATCGGGTGGATGTTGTCCTGGCTGTGGACAGAGATCTGGCAGCGGAGTTGGCCAACGCGCGAGAATCTGGGACGATCGACCTTGTTCGGGTCGCGCCATGACCGTGCGAGTTGCCACGGTGCTCTCTGCACGCGAATGGGAACCGAATCTCGTTGCACACGCGCACGAGACCGCGTCGATACGTATCGTGCTGAGGGCTTTCCAGCCATCGGATCTGGAGTCAAGGGCTGGCGATATCGACGTCGTGGTGGCAAGCGGCGATGTGTCGTGGGTCACTCCTCGCCAGGTCACGACATGGAAACGCCTTGGCCTTGGAGTCGTGGGTGTGTTTCCCGCGGGAGATCAGCCAGCAGCGGACCTTCTGACTCACGGCGGAGCAAATGAAGTCGTTCCTGACACTCTTGACTCAGAGTCGCTTGTGCAGGCGATCCGGTTCGTGGCACCACGGGCGCTCGAGCCAGCGAGCCAAGAGTTGGGAACAGTGACCGTTGTTGCAGGGGCGCGAGGCGCACCGGGATGCACCGAGATCGCTCTTGCCTACGCCCTGTCCCGCTCCGCAGCCACCTCGGCCGTTCTGATCGATCTCGATCTCATGGCGCCTGCAATCGCGATCCGGCTCGGCCTTCCGCCTCGTCCCGACATCGCTGATGTAGCCGATACCGTGAGGATCGACGGTGCCATCGACTTCCAGGACCTCCACTCCTTCGAGAGCTTGTCTGTGATCACGGGATCCCACCGTAAGGGCCAGTCAGGGATCACAGAGATGATGGTGCAAGGCGTGGTCGACGCTGCTCGAGGAGAGTTCAACGAGGCGATCATCGATCTGGGCGCCGTGGAACCAGGTAACACTCTGGTTGCGGAGGCTGATAGGGCCATCATCGTCGTAGATGCATCCGCGATCGGGATTGTTCGGGCAGCGCAGCTCACTGCGGATTGGGTGGGGCCGACGCCTTACGTCGTCGTCAACCGTGTGAACGCTCGGGGGTCGGTCGACGCGGTTAAGGCTGTGAGGCGGTGGACAGGCCTTGAACCGGTGGCCGTTATCCCCGAGCATCCCAAGGTGCGTCAGGCGACGGTCTCCGCTCGGCGTCCGCACCGCAGGCTGTGTCGCGCAATGGCAGGAGTTGGTGACCAATGACAGTTCTACCTGCCCCGACGAGATACGGGTACCTCGCCGAACTTCTTGACGACCCGCTCGTGGAGGAGATCATCGTGATCGGAGGCGAGAGAACATTCATCGTGCGCAACGGTGTGAAGGAACTCGTGAACGTCGTGGTCGATACGTCGACGGTGCGCCGGATCGCCGACCAACTACTCGCTGGCACAGGCCGGAGAGTCGACATCGCGAATCCGATCGTCTCAGCCCAACTCCCCGACGGAAGCCGGGTACACATCACCGGACCGCCTGTCACTCATCCCGACAGGATGAACATCCAGATTCGGAAGTTCGTTGTCACCGCAGCAGACCTAACGGACCTTGTCGATAGGGGGACCTTGACCCGCCAGGCTGGCGCATTGTTGCGAGACGCTGTGACTGCAGACGCCACCATCCTTCTGGCTGGTGCTCCTGGAGCCGGTAAGACGACGCTTGTCAATTGTCTCCTCAAGGAGGTCCCGCCAGCCAAACGGGTTGTCACGTGTGAGGAAGTGTTCGAGATCGATGTCGACCTCCCTGACCTCACCCAGATGCAGACTCGAGACGCCGGCCTTGATGGTGGAGCAGAGATCACCCTGAGAGACCTTGTGAGAGAGGCCCTGCGCCAGAGGCCCGACAGGATCGTTGTCGGTGAGGTGAGAGGCCCCGAGGCACTTGACATGTTGCTCGCTCTCAACGCCGGGTGTTCCGGCCTCGCAACGATCCACGCCAACTCAGCCGGTGATGCGCTCGAGAAACTCGTGTCATATGGTGTCCTGGCAGGGGACAACATTGCGGTGTCCTTCTTGCGCAGGACGATCGCTTCGGTCGTCGACGTTGTGGTGTACCTGAAGCGAACCAGCGAAGGACGCAGGGTTCACGAGATCCTTGCTGTTCCTGAGCAACTTGATGTGGACGTCTTCACTGTTTCACCGTTGTATGCAATGCGCGACGGCGTACTCAGCTGGGTCGGTGCCGGCCCAGAGGGGCAGAGCTCATGGAAGGTATGACGTGAGGGGAGTTGCTGTGATCCTTGCTGCATCATCTGCCTGGGTACTCGTTACGTCGCGAACACCAGCGTTCAGCATCCGTGTCAGCTTCTCGTGGAGATCAGTTGCCGTCGGTGTAGTCGCGGCGTTTGGTACCGCATTCGTGATGTACGGGTTCCTTGGCACAGTCGTCCCGGCGGTTGCTCTCGGCGTCCTCGCGGCATCCGTGCCTGTTGCGATCGATCACGCAAGACGCAAGTCATCGGTGCGGCGTCAGATGGAGGTCTGGCCAGACGCACTTGCACACATGCGTGCAAGCATCAGTGCCGGGCTCACGCTGCCAGATTCGCTCATCGACGCGTGCCGGAGGGTTGGCGGTCCACTCGGGGCGTACGGTGACGAGATCCGCACCGAGGTCGCCTTCGGAGGTGGGTTCGCTCCTGCCTTGACGTCGATGCGAGGAACGCTCGATGATCCCGTCTCGGACAGGGTGCTCGCGACGCTCGTCGTCGCAAATCGCGTAGGGGGCCACCGCGTAGGTGACGTCCTGTCTTCGCTCCAGGGATCCGTTGCTGATGATCTGCGTCTCCGCCGAGCGCACGACGCAGCCCTAACAGAACAGCGATGGACAGCGGGAGTTGCCCTCATTGCTCCCTGGGCGCTTCTCGTCATCTCTATTGCGACCAATCCGCAGGCTGCGTATGCGTTCGACACACCCGAGGGGGCGATGGTCGTGGGCATCGGCTTTGTCGCGACAGGGGCAGGGTGGCTACTTGCTCGCAGATCGGCGCGGCTATCTGAGCCTCCGAGGCTGTTCCGATGACGTGGCTCGCAGCGATCGTCGCAACCGTTGCCGTCTTCCTGCTGGTGACCAGGGTTCGCTCGGTTTCACTGTCGTCCACCGTGCGCGAGTATCTGGTGGAACCAGTCGAGGAGGAGTCGGCACAACCCCCCACGCCAAAGGACCTCGGGTTCATTCCCTGGGTCATCGGCGGTGCTGTGGTGGGACTCCTCCTCGCCCAGGGCGACCTGTTCCTCTCGGGTGCTGGGCGGTCTGCACCCGCATTGGGTCTTGTGGGCGCCGCAGCCGGATGGATGGTCTGGTCATCGAGGAGAACCTCTGTCAAACAACGTAGGGCGTTGCGTCTGCGTCACGAGCTCCCGGTGGTGGCAGATGCGATCGCGTTGCATGCCGTTGCGGGCGAGTCGGTCTCGTCAGCGCTCTCGTCGGTTGCGACACAGACCACGGGTGTTGCTGCTGAGGAGATCGCTGCTGTTCTTGAGAGGCACCGCGATGGTGACGGTCTCGATGAGTCCCTTGCACAGGGCAAGCGAACAACCGCCCACCCCGATGCGGAGCGTCTCTACGAGGTGCTCATCCATGCGCATGGTTCGGGAGGGAGGCTCTCAGTCTCGCTGAGTGAACTGGCTGTTGATTTTCGATCATCGATCGCAAGCGACCTGACATCTGAGGGTGGGAAGAGGGCGATCACGAGCTACGGGCCGGTGCTGGCACTGATGGTGCCGACTGCACTGCTGTTCCTGCTCTACCCGACACTTCTGGGATTGCGCGCACTGTCCGGTGCGCCATGAACCATCGATCTGCTTCTGCCCAGCCGAGCAGTGCTGGGAGAGCGAGCACCATCCGGTGCGCAGCCAATCATCGATACGAAGGAGGAATCAACCATGGAGGGATCAATCATGTGGAAAGACGAACGAGGAGCTACGACGGTCGAATGGCTTGGTTTGGCAACGATCGCGGTACTGGTAATCGCTCTGTTGCTGCCCCAGGTACGTGCAACGGCAGGCGATGTGTGGGGGAACGTGGCGGGCCAGTTCGGCGGCTTCTTCGGCTGAGCGGCGGGTCGACGACTCTTGAGGGGATCGTCGCGATGGGTGTGTTCTTTCTGCTCATCGCGGTGGTCGTCCAACTGGGATTTCTCGTCATTGCTCGCTCTGCGGTATCAGCGTCCATGGAGGCTGCAGCACGAAGAGCAGCAGTACCTCAGAGCGATACGTCAGACGAAAGGGCGCGGCTCCGTACGGAGATCCAGGCGGTCGTTCCCGGTATCAAGATCGTGGACACCAGTATCAAACGGTCACTCGAAGATGTCACGGTCCGTGCGACCTTCGAGTGGACACCGCCGGGGCCGAGCCTGATCCCCATCCAGTTCACGTTGGAGCGGTCACACGCGAGCGTCGTGCCGCCGTGAGAAACGAGCGAGGCACAGTGTTGCTCGAGATGATCGTCCTCGGGTTCGCTGTCATCCTGGTCGTCCTGCCCGTGCTCATAACCATTGCACGTGTGATCGATGCGAACGCTGCTGTAACGACCGCGGCTCGAGACAGTGCATCGTGGGTCGCCCGACACGGAACACAATGGGAAGAAGGGAGCGACCGTGTCTCCGTCGTTACATCGGTCGATGCCGGTGTTGCCACAGCGACTGCAAGCGCAACCGTCACGCTGATCGGCGTGGGAGCGATCGAGATCAATCGACAGGTCGTTGCGACCTTCGAGGTCCCGATAAGCCCGTATCGGAGTCGGCGATGAGGGACGAGACGGGTTCGATGCTCCCAGCCTTCGGTGGCCTGCTGTTCGTGTCGTTCGTGATGCTGAGCCTGGCTGTAGAGATCGGCCTTCTCGGTGTTGCCTATCGCGATACGGCATCGTTCGCAGACACAGCAGCCGAAGCTGGTGCGGCGATGATCGATCCTGGGTCGCTTCACGAAGGGTCTACCGTGATCAACGCCCGTGATGCGGTAGCGGAGGCGAACGCAACGTTGGCGCGTCTGGGTGTGGCTCCGTCGGAGGTGTCGATCCGGCTGAGCGACACATCAGTATGCGTGGCGATATCAAGGGCGCATGCCGTGCAAGCTCTGGGCTATCTGGCCATCAGTTCAATACAAATCGAAGTAACCGGTTGCGCAGAGCCAGCAACAGGGTGAAGCGCCAGTAGGGTTCCGGTGTGACCAGCAAGACGCGAGTGCAGACGCCATTCAGGGCGTCGTTGTGGCTCCATATCGTCGGGCGAGAAGCGGCGGTCCTTCAAATGAGGAGAATTGTGTATTGACTCTCCGAATCTCAGCGCGTAGATTCAGGATTATGACGAGTTCGACGATGAATCCGAATACCAGCGAATGCGAAAGGGGCTGAGATGATTGACGAGACAACCGGAAATGGCAGTGCCCACGACATTGTTCAAGGAACGTACAATCGAAAGAAGGTAGACCTTGTCGCACGGCATGTGATCGTTCAGTTGGCTCCTGTTGAAGGGGCTGAGTCTCTCGACGTGGCCACCGCTGATGTGCTCTCTGACGTCGAGGGAGCACGGCTGGTCCGTCCACCCGCCCCTAGTGGGCGGATGGTCGTCCTTCTGCCTGAGGGAGAGGACATGAAGGCCTGCATCAAGACGTTCGCGGGTGCCTCCGGCGTTGCTTACGCGGAGCCCGATTTCATCGATCGAGCTCAGGTCGTTCCGAATGACCCGCGGTACCCCCAGCAGTGGGCACCGCCCCTTGTCAACGCCGAGGACGCATGGGATCTTGAGACAGGCGCCAGCAACGTGGTGATAGGCATCGTGGACTCCGGCATCTCCATGACCGCAGGTTTACTCGATCATGACGACCTTGACGATTCGACCCGGATTACGCTGGGAACAGACTTCGTAGACGGCGGTACCCCTCGTGATCTGCACGGTCACGGGACCCACGTTGCAGGCATCGCTGCAGCTGCGTCGAACAACGCTGCTGGCGTTTCGGGGATGAACTGGGATTCGCCGATCTACATCACGAGAGTGTTCGATGCCAATCGGAATGGCAGTGCCGCTGACTTCGCCGACGCGGTGGAAGAGATCACCGACTGGGCTCTTGCCAGAGGGCTGAAGGCAGTCATCAACTACAGCGGAGGTGGGCCAGACAGCCTGACCAAGAGGAACGCCTGCCAGTACGCATCGGACAACGGGATGCTCCTCGTTGCCGCAACAGGAAACGACAACGGTGGCCCAGTGATCTTCCCAGCGGCCTATTCAACGGCAATCACAGGCGTCGTTGCCGTCGGATCGACCGATGTCGGTGACACAGTTTCCAACTTTTCGAATGTTGGTCCGGAGGTAACGGTTGTCGCGCCTGGCAGGAATATCCTGTCGACGTTGCCGACCTACGGTGTGACTGGAACGACTTCGCTCAACTATGGGACGATGAGCGGTACCTCGATGGCTACGCCGTTGGTATCAGGATTAGCAGCGCTGATGTGGAGTCGGCATCCAGGTCACACGAATACCAAGATCAAGGACTGTCTCGAGAGCAGTGCAGTGAAATTGGGTAGCGGAAACTTCGACAATAGCTGGGGCTTCGGACGAGTCGATGCGCTCGCAGCCCTGCGGTGCGGTGATCCATTCGTCGCTGTCACGGTGATCGGTCCAGGTTGTGGTGTTGCTGTCACGGCGGTTGGTCCAGGTTGTGGCTTCGTCGTAACTCGCGTTGCGTCCTGCTGGACTACTCGGTTGGTAGTGACTTGTTCACCGCCTACGTCATTGTGCCCGGTGTCTAGGGTCAATTGCCCGTCCCGGCTGCCGTTTCTGTGTCCACGCCCCACGAGGGTGGAGGCGATCTGCAATGTACGATCGCTGGTCGATGATTGCCCCTCCACGCCGGGAGGGTGCAATATCCGGACGATCATCGAAAGGCGGATCAATCCTGTTCTTCCGATCACCAGACGCCTGAGACGGCTTGAGGCCTTCCTCGGCCTTGAGTCAGAAGCGTGGTACGAGGGAGACGGGACCGAGGCATCAAACACGTCAGAGGGCGACTGGTTCTACGTTGACGACGATGGGACCATTCACGAGGTCTGATACACGCGGAACCGTCTGGATGTCTGATTCCGACCGACTGCCGCAAAAGGCAGCCCAGTTGGTAATCGAGGAAGGCTTGGTTTCGGCTGAGGAGATCATCCGGTACGGTCTACGCGTACGCAATCTGTCGCAATCGAATAGTGTTGCCCTTGTCGAGGTGGGGAATGGGAAAGGGTTCGCGGTCAAGGACATGCGTTCTCGCCGCGATGCTCAGCAGGGTACCGCCGAATGTGAGCGTCAGCTTTATCATTCGGCAGCCGTCTGCGTCGCCTTACAGCCTCTTCTTCCCAAGTACTTCGCTCTTGGGGAAGACAGTGAACTGATGATTCTCGAAGGGCTTGTTTCCTACAGGCGCCTCGACCAGATGTCCGACGGCAGAAGACTATTTGATCCTGAAATGGGTCGATCCTTGGGGGAAGCTCTCAGGTTGTGGCACAGCAATTCGACATCACTCAAGGGCATTGGAGATGCCCAACCTTGGCTATTGGCGATTCGTGGTTCAGACAGGCTTGGAGTCCTCGACTCTGAGGATGCGCTGAGGGAAATCACCGCCTCCATCAACGAAGATTCACTGCTGTACACGTCCATTGACCGAGTTCAGGGATCATGGTCGACCGACGTCGTAATCCATGGTGATATGAGATTCGCCAATATTCTGGTCTCGTCGTCGCCTTTCGGATTGCGGTTCATTGATTGGGAGACAAGTGGGTGGGGTGATGGCCGTTGGGATGTCGCCGGGATCGTACAGGAATTTCTGAGCGTCGGACTCAGCGAGGGATACGGATTGGCCGACTCCTCCCGTGCCAGATCGATCTCGCTTCTGCTGGATGGGTATCGGGGAGACGGCATCCAAGAAACTACGTGGGAAGAGTTCGCTCCCTTTGTGGCCTGCCGGGTAATGATGCGTGCCATTCAGCTCGCCAATTGGCCCAGCACCAGCGATGCGGTTGTCGCCGAACATCTCGACCTAGCTCGCGAACTTGGCGCAGTGTCCGAAGACCCATTCGCTTCGTACGCGACTGCGACGGACTGAGGATGATCCATGCCGACCTGCACGAAGTAGCCGTGCTGCTCTCCAGTGGCGGTCTTGCGGCCGAGAGTGGCACCGAGGCCCCGCTCGATGAAGCCCTCTACGCATGGTACTTGAACCGGTCCGGCCCCACAACACAGGGGGGACTGGTGCTCGCATACGAGCTCAGCTTGCCTGACGCGTTGCGTGCGGCGCACGCAGGATCGATCCAATTCGTCGGAGGCTCGAAGGCTGAGTCGGTATCGACGTGGGGTCGCGTCGTGACGACCAGCGGGCCCCTCCAGCGAATGTTGGAACGTAGCGAGTACGTCGTTCCCTCTCGGCCAGGACTTCGGGCCGAGCCAGGCGATTCAATCGCCGTTTCTCAGTGCTGGGACTGGGTAGATGAAGATCGAGGGTTCTGGTACACACGTCGAGGTGACTGGCCACCGCCACAAGCAGATCGGCTCGTTCGTGTCTATTGGAACTGTGCCCCTTCAGTCGCTCCGACGATTGTTGGACAGCTGACCGCGGTGCTTGCAGCCAATCCAGAACACTCGTACACGATCAAGACGATCGTCTCGCAGCAACACGGCGGCAGGGCCGACGCGCTCGTGCTCTATCTCGCACCCGATGGGTACGCGGCGCTTGAAGGGTTTATTGTGGATACGGCCGCGGGACTGGCAGATCAAATGCGGAACTCGACGCCCAAATGTGCCGCGGTGCTCAGCTCGGGATTGGCTGTCGCCGAGGGACCGATTGGTGGCGAGAGCTTCGGTCAATCGCGAGCCGCTCTAATCGCGGCGGCTCACAACGATGCTGACAGTGGATGTGACTCGAGACTGGAAGCGATAGTTGCGGGCCTCGAGGATGTGTTCGAGATGGCAGGACTCGATGCGCAACGTCCGTATCTCGAACCGGATCCTGAACGCGACTATGTCTGACGAGTTACTCGACGCCGCGATTCGTATAGCTGATCGGCTTTGTAGTGAGGCGATTTGGTCAGGTGACCAGGCTACATGGCTTGGCGACTGTCGGGAGAACGTCACTGGCGAATGGGAGGTCGTCCACAGGTCGCTTCATGGTGATGTGTACGGTGGCACAGCAGGGATCGCTGTGTTCTTGAGTCGACTGTGGAACGTAGTGGGGGACGATCGCCTCGAGAGGGCTGCGAGGGGCGCCCTTGCCTACGCGGTTGAATGGTGCCGACTGACCAGGCCAACAGCGTCTCTGTATAGCGGCTCGGCTGGCGTCGCGTGTGCTCTCGCAGAGGCTGGGTCGACATTCGGCGATACCAAGTTGGCTGATGTGGCCCGCGACGTCGCTCAGGCGGCGATCGAGCGCCTTCCATCTGCCAATGACCTGATCTCGGGACGGGCGGGTGCGATCACGGCACTGCTCTACCTAGGTCAGAGCCTCGATCTCCCCGAAGCACGGGAGGCAGCTAGAGAGATGGGCGATGGACTCTCCGCGGCTGCCCAACGTACTTCGGAAGAGGGCATCAGCTGGGCATCAGAGAACTCCAGCAGCGAACCTGCGCTTTGCGGTTTTGCCCACGGTGCTTCCGGAATGTCGTACGCGTTCAACATGCTGGCTAGCCAAACGGGCGACGCGACGTATCGAGACCTCGCAGCAGACGCCGCAATCTATGAGAGGTCGTGGTACCAACGTGATCAGGGCAACTGGCCGGACCTACGTGAATTCTCGAGAAGTAAGCTCCTCAAGGGTGAAGTGCCTCCGTTCCCAGTTCTTTGGTGCCACGGCGCGATCGGAATCGGTCTCGTACGCATGTCACAGTACGAGGCGACCTCACAGTTGATCTATGCTGCCGAGGCGGGCGCAGCGTTACAGGCAGCTATCAAACACCTGGCATCTCTCCTCAGTGGGGGACCGATCGTTGACAGCTCGTTGTGTCACGGTTTGGCAGGCATCGCAGAACTGCTTCTCGAGGGTGGTCGCGTGTTCGACGAGGCTTCGCTTGTGTCGATGGGTAGAGAATGTGCGCGTGTTCTGGCCGAATCTGGAGTTGCTGGTGAGTGGCCGTCCGGCGTCCCCGGTGGGGGCGAGAATCCGAGCCTGATGCTGGGCATGGCGGGCACTGGCCTTGTTCTGCTGCGGGCTTCCCAGGAGGGGATTGCCCCAGCGGGGCTGCTGTATGCTGTTTCCATGGAACCTCAAAGGCTCATCGTGCAACTCAACGGAGACATGGCGGCGGACCAGGTTCGTGACAGTATCTCTGGCCTGAACGATCTGATAGACGGCAGTCAGATTGAACGCGTGTCTCGGCGCGGACGGGTCCTGCTCCGAGTTCCAAAGAGCACGGAAGTACAGACCGTTCTCCAAACGCTCAACGCCCTTCCTTACGTCGAGTATGCCGAAGCTGATGTCACTGATCAGGCCCAGGATACCAACTGAAATCGATACGTCGATGCAGCGCCGGGCCCTGGGTTTGTCTAGACCTGATCGGTGTGATTGATCTCAGGTCCTGATCTC
>JAMBLL010000209.1 GCA_023336765.1 Actinomycetes bacterium
AGGAGATACGATGCCGCCCGATCTTTGATCGATCCGAACGGGTTGAGCCATTCAAGCTTGAGATAGACGTTCTCAGCGGACACAGCGTTTCTGACGCGCACGAGTGGTGTCGGATTCTCGACGTCAGGGAGGAGATCTCGAATGTCCTCGAAACGTCGCAGTGAACGATCCGATTTGTGAGTTCGCGTGACTTGGGTTCTCGTGACCATGGTGGTCCCTTCGTTGGTGAGAGTGTTGCTGGGTATAGAAAAACCCGCTCCGGCATGTGTGCCGAGCGGGTGGTCCAGGGTGCTGAAGCTGTCGGGAAACGACTACTGGGAACCTCTGCGCGCGGCATTGCTACAACAGCAACAACACATCGCGACGTACATCGAGAGATTCACCATGTATGCATCATAACGAGCGATCCCACACCCGATGACGGTTTCATGGGATTCGAGGCTGTACGATTTCAATGCCGGCTTGCAGAGTACCGGTCCCCCTTTCAAGGGGGACGGCTGAGGAGCGTTAGCGACGAAGCAGGGGGATAACGCGGTGTCAACGAATCTTCTTGAAAGCCTTGGGGTAACTGGGGAAATTGGGCGTTGGCTTCGCGTTATCCCCCTGGCTCGAGGACTCGCCAGTCCCCCTTGAAAGGGGGACGGCTCTTCGCCTATCCGCTGATCCTCTTCGGACCGGTCATCGGCAGTCGTGGATCCGCTGGAAGGTCCTCGAGAGCATCCCTGACCCATGCAAGAGCGGGGTCATCACAGAATCGCCAGGCCCGCTCGGGGGACGGCCCTGCCATGACGTTGAGGTAGTACATGTGATGCTGGGGTGATGCTGCCGCAGGCCCGTGATACCCGCGTGGCACCAGATACACGTCGCCGTCGTGCACCGTCAACGTGTCATCGATCTCACCGTCGTCAGTGAAACACTTGAAGAACCCGAACCCGTCCTCGCCGTCGATCTTGAAGTAGTAGATCTCCTCAAGTTCGATTTCGGTCTCTGTCGTCTGGTCGTGTTTGTGAGGTGGGTACGACGACCAACTTCCTTCAGGTGTCAGCACCTCAACGGCGATGAGCTTGTCAGCATCTTGGACGTCCGCACTCAGGAAGTTGTTGATCTGGCGCGTCCCCGCCCCGCCTCCCCTGACCTCCACCCGGACATCTTCAGCCGCTACCCGGTATGGGTCGATCCGCCGCGATGCTTCGGCTGTGGCGAGAGCGACCTGCAGTGGCCCGCGCGTTGTGATCCGAACTTCCGCATCTATCGGTGCGTAGGCAAAGTCGGTAACCGCGTCAAAAACGCTCTCTCTGCCCTCGAGAATGAACGACTCTCCCTCAACCTCAACCAGGAGACCACCCGCGAGCGGGAGGATCGCCATTTCGGTGGTTCCGGTCGTGAGTTCGTGGGTCGTGTCGGGAGCCAGGTCCAGGACCCGCAAACCCGAGTATCGCCACCCTGCGTCGGCTGCCGTGATGTCAACGAGGGTCTCTCCGCTGTCACCAGTCCCTGACGGATAGAAACGCTTAGTCATCTTGGACTCCTTTGGATAATCCATCGTGCCGAATCACAGGCCACTGGCGAGAGCCTCCAGATATGCATAGCTCCGCTCGGCTGCGACGATCGGTCCCTCTCCAGGTTCGGGCTCCGAGTCGAGGACCACGTCCTGCTCGATGACATACCAGCCCCCGTATCCCTGTGTCTCGAGTTCGGTGACGAATCCGCCAACGTCCACGCTGCCATCTCCAAGCGGAAGGAACAAACCGTCGATCACCGCCTGACGGAACGCAAGATCGCCCGAGCGAACCCGTTCTGCAAGACCCTCATCGAGGTCCTTGAGGTGAACATGAGCGACGCGACCGGTGGCGGCTCGCGCGATCGCAACAGGGTCGGCTCCAGCGAGAGCCAGGTGTCCGGTATCGATACACAGCTCCACGCTTGACTGCTCGAGGACGCGTTCTACGTGGTCCTGGCGGACGACAGCCATACCCCAGTGAGGGTGAAGCGCGGTTCTCAGCCCGTACCCGGATGCGATCTCCATCGTACGACCGAGGCTTTCCAGAAACGTGTCCCACTCCGCATCGGTGAGCTCGACCGCAATGTCGTACCCCGAGTGATGGGAGTCTGGACCGAGCACCATGACCGGAGCACCCGTACTGGCCAGCGTGGCCGCAGCACGATCTATGTATTGGAGGCTCTCTGACACCAACTCGGTCCTGTACAGCACAGCAGGAACAAAGCCGCCGACGAGGCCAAGGCCGAACCCTTCCAGCATTGCTTGGAGCTCGTGCGTGTCGCGAGGCAGATAGCCATCCGGGCCGAGTTCGGTGGCGGACAGTCCGATCTGACGCATCTCAGCGAGCACGCGCTCGGGATCCATCAAGTATCCCCAGCCAGGGGAACCGTCCACGCCCCAGGTGATAGGTGCGCCAGCAATACGATCCAAGAGTGTCATTTCATCTCCTCAAGTTCGACGATTCGTCCTTCTCTCGCTGACAGAGTGCACGCCTCGGCGATCGCAAGAGCAGTGCGTGCGTCGCGCACCGTGCACTCGTTGTTCTCACCGCGCAGGACCATTGCCAGGAACGCATCCATCTCACGGGTATAGGTCTCTCCGAAGCGGGGAATCCACTCGGTGTAGGGATCGGTCGGAGGCGGGACGCCCCGTTCAACGGATCGCAATGGTGTCCGATCATCGAGCCCGACCGCGATCGAGTCGTTGGTGCCGAACACTTCCATCCGAACGTCGTATCCGACGGGGTCCTGGCGTGACCCCGCGAGTACTGCAAGGGTGCCGTCATCGAGCCAAAGGGTCACCGCGATCTGTGCGTAATCGTCATAGTCAGA
The DNA here is from genome assembly GCA_023336765.1 of Actinomycetes bacterium. Classification (GTDB taxonomy): domain Bacteria; phylum Actinomycetota; class Acidimicrobiia; order Spongiisociales; family UBA5794; genus JAMBLL01. Next base: position 2,833 of record JAMBLL010000209.1, read on the forward strand.
GAACCACCCGAATCCGCTGCTCGCACCAGCTGCATGTACCCGGACGACCTCGCGTCCGGTAACGAAACGCAGAATGTCGAAGTCGTGAATCA
>JAMBLL010000210.1 GCA_023336765.1 Actinomycetes bacterium
GCCCTGCTTGTTGTCGTCCCGTTGTACGAGGCATCTGTACAAGCCGTGGACCTCAAATTCTCCATAGACAACGCTCTGTCTGAGGAGGTCGATGTCACCGCGTTCTCGATCCAAAACGACTACGAGGGCTCCGAGGCCGCTTCGAGAACCCGGGTCGTCCTTGATGCGCAGGACAAGTGGCTACAACCGTGGTACCCGACATCCCAGGAACGAACGCAAACGCGTGAGTTCCTGATCATCGCATCGGGCCCAGACCAGGCGCGCGACTTCCTGGCAGAGGCCGAGGTGTGGAAGGAGGAGGCGCTGGTGCTTCTCGGTGCGGATGTGGCGATCGAGGACATCCCCTCGCCCCCGTACCCCATACCACCACGAGAGCCAACGCAGGTACGCATATTCACGGCACCGAATCTCGAGGAGCATCTCGTCGTCGTGAGCGGGGAGTATGTGGACTCGGCTGCTGTCTCGGCTGGCGACTACGTCCCCATCCCCATCATGATCGGGGAGGACGTTGCAAGGCTCAGCGGAGCGAGCATTGGTGACACGTTCTTCGTGAAGCCGTTCTCCAGCGTCCCATCGACGTTCGAGTGGGTGCAGGTTGCCGCGATCGTGACCGCTACGGAACCAACATCTGCGATATGGGGAATCGACGATCCTGACAGGATGGTGTATTGGGACCAGTCCGTCTTCGATAGGTGGCTCAGTGTGTTCACCGTTGATCCGGGTTCTGATCCATGGCTGCGCGAGTCCAGGGGTCTTCCTGGTGTCTCGGCCACACAGAGGTGGCGTCTCTCACTCGACAGCGAAACGGTCGCGCTCGAGGACATCCCCGAAATGCGAAGCAGGCTCGGCCAGTTCCGCGCGGAAGTAGCGAGGAAAGGGGGTGGTGAGATCCCATCAGACACGCCTATCACCCATCTGCTCGATGATTTCACCACACGGTCGGTAGTTGTCGGTGGGCCGATCCTGGCGATGCTTGCTCTTGTCGTTGGCGGAGCGATCTACTTCCTCGTCTACACATCAGCCCTCACTGTCGAACGCGAGGGTGCTGAGATCGCCCTCCTCAAGTCGAGAGGCGCGTCTTCGTGGCAAACGGTCGGCATACACCTCGGACAATCGTTCGTGATCGCTCTCCTCGCGGCGACACTCGCTCCGTTTGTGGCGAGATTCCTTGTTGGCACTACGGGGAGGATTCCGCCGCTGTCGACGCTGACCGGGGGCGAACCGTTAGATGTCGCCCAGGTACGATCGGTCGTCCCGTTCGTGGTAGCGGGTGGTGTTCTCACATTCCTGGCAATGGGTCTGGCGATCCTGCCCTATTCACGCAAGGGGATCCTCGCTCTCCGGTCCATTGCCACCCGTCCAGCGACTATCTCGACCTGGCAGAAGTACAACATCGATGTATTCGCGATCGCTCTTTCGCTCGTGCTTCTCCTCCAACTCAGGTTGCGCGGATTCATCAACCAGACGACTGGCGCAGCAACTCTCGACCCGCTGGCGGTCATCTTCCCGGCGCTGTTGCTGTTCACGGGAGCGTTGGTCCTTCTTCGGGTGTTTCCGTATCTCCTCATGTTCGTGGGTTGGCTGCTCACGAAGTCAGGATCGACGGCAACAGCGCTCGCTGGATGGCACCTCGGGAGAAACCCGGTCCCGTACGGGAGACTCGCTCTTCTCGTGTGGGTGACAACAGGGCTTGGAGCGTTCGCTATGACCTACGCCTCGACGCTCGAGCAGTCCTACGTCGACCGTGCCGCATTCGCCGCCGGTGCGGACCTTCGGGTGGTTGGCGAAGGTGCCGGGTACGCCGTGGTGCCTGAGGCCTCGACAGGTACTCCCGTTCTGAGAACTCTCGGAGCGCCACGCCAGTCGGGACGGAGCGCCGAGGTGTTGGCGATCAGGCCGGAAGGGTTCTCGGAGGTCGTCAAGTGGCGGAGCGATTTCGGTGCTGACACGCCAGAGGAACTGTTCAGCCTGTTGCGGCCAGATGGTGTTCCCCCCGATATTGGAGTCGAGATCCCCCTCGATGCGACCCGTATCGAGATCGATGGCATCGTCGTTCCACAGAGCCTCGCTGATGAGGCTGACAAACCGTATCCGTGGGATACGTCGATCAGAGTTCTGGCGCGAATCATCGACGCACGTACCAGGGTCTGGACGATGGTTGCCGACGCCGACCTCATTGATTCCGAGTGGACGGTCGTGTCGCTTGACCTCACCAAGGGGAAGAACACGGGGTACACCGACCCACCGGAGCCGCCGTTGTCGATCGTATCGGTGTGGATCGAGAGGTCGGGAAGCGACACTCCGTTCGTTGTCGACGGTGATGAGGTGCTGTTCGCCTCGATCTCCACCGTGGGTCAAGGAGGTACCGTTCCACTGGACCTCTCTGAACTCAAGCCGATCAATCGCCTGTCCATTGGTGATGCACAGGCGAGCGATGCAGCGGCAGCGAGATTCGGCGAGATTCCTGAGGCAATGACAGCACCGACGCGAGATGAGATCGAAGCCTCACCGATCTATAGAGAGGGTCCGGCGCTGAGGTGGACTGTTCCCGAGAGTCGGACGCGTTCGTTCACAGCGGTTCCCCAGGTGACGAAGACACCCGAGTTGATGACCGTTCTGCTGGATCGCGAGGCAGCGTCGATCGCTGGCCTCGATCCTGGCGATATCGCCACGTTCAGCATCGGTTCCGGGACGATCCTCGGCGAGGTCGTCGGGTACATCGAAGAGATTCCAACGGCGACGGATCCGAGGCGTGA
>JAMBLL010000211.1 GCA_023336765.1 Actinomycetes bacterium
ACTCGTCCGCACCTCATACGATGAGAAGGTCGTGGAAGAGGCCGACCAAGAGGTCGAAGAGGTCGTGGAAGAGCCCGAGCCTGCTGTGCATGTTCCTGAGATCCATGTTGTGGGTGGCGTTGCGCCCGAGCCTGAGCCTGAGCCTGCTGTGCATGTTCCTGAAATCCATGTTGTGGGTGGCGTTGCGCCCGAGCCCGAGATCGATCCTGTGGCTGGTGACGAGTCTGAAGCTGAGTCATCAGACGGACTCGATGAGGAGAAGGTACTGCTCGTCGAGCCAGGGATCACGGTGCACGACCTCGCCCGTCTGGTCAAGATCCGCACGGCGGACATCGTCAAGGCACTCATGTTCATGGGAGAGATGGTCCCTGGCGGCGGAGAGATTCCCGTTCATGCGATCGAGCCCCTCGGCCAGGAACTTGGCTGGGAGATCCTCGTCGCAGAATCCGACGAGGAGGAGGAAGACCTCGGGCGGACGCGCCACATCATTGAATTCGAGGACGATGAGTCCTCCCTTGTCGCACGGCCGCCTGTTGTCACGGTCATGGGCCACGTCGATCACGGCAAGACGCAACTGCTCGACACCATTCGACACTCCAATGTCATCGAAGGTGAGGCGGGACGGATCACCCAGCACATCGGTGCGTACCAGGTTGACCTGGATGGATCGAAGATCACGTTCATCGACACTCCAGGGCACGAAGCCTTCACAGCGCTACGTGCCCGTGGAGCAGATGTAACCGATATTGCCATCATCGTCATCGGTGCCGATGACTCCGTGATGCCCCAGACCGTTGAGGCCATCAACCACGCAAAGGCCGCAGAGGTTCCGATCATCGTGGCAATCAACAAGATGGATCTTGAATCTGCTGACCCGTTCACGGTACGTGCTGCGTTGACTCAGCACGAGATCGTCGTGGAGGACCTCGGAGGGGAAGTCCCAGCGATCGAGATCTCCGCTCTCAAAGGGACGAACATCGATGACCTTCTCGAGATGATCGGCCTCGTGGCCGAGGTCGAGGAACTCTCGGCGAACCCGAAGGCAGCCGCCATTGGAACCGTTATCGAGGCACAGATCGAGGTCGGTAGGGGCCCCGTTTCCACAGTTATCGTCCAGCGTGGAACTCTCAAGAGGGGTGACGCACTCGTTGCAGGACCCGTGTGGGGCAGAGTACGTGCGATGTTCAACGATGCAGGTGAACAGGTGCGCGAAGCCGGGCCTTCGATGCCGGTCGTCGTCATGGGCTGGGACGAGATCCCAACTGCTGGAGACATGTTCGAGGTTGTGAAGAACGAGCGCGTTGCGCGAAAGATGGCCCAGGCGAAGATCGACGAGATCCGTTCATTGGAACTCATCGTGCCAAGCGCAACAGATAGGCTTGGGGCTCTGATCGAGCAACTGCGGACTCAGGATCATTCCGAGTTGAGGCTCATCGTCAAGACGGACACGCATGGGTCGCTCGAGGCGATCAAGGAGTCTGTTGGCAAGATCGACCGCGAGGACGGGCACGTCGTGATCGTCCATGACGGTGTTGGCGGAATCACGACGAATGATGTGACACTCGCCGAGGCATCTGGTGCGATCATCTACGGCTTCAATGCTCGTCCTGATGCCGCCGCACGTGCCACAGCCAAGGAATCGGCGATCGATATTCGTACGTTCTCGATCATCTACGAACTACTCGATGATGTCGAGTCGTTGCTTGTTGGGGAGCTCCACCCTGAAGAGGTGGAGAAGTTCCTCGGCGTGGCCGAAGTGCGTCAGGTGTTCCGTGCTCCGAGACTTGGCCTCGTGGCGGGATCGTATGTCACTGAGGGTTCGATCAACCGCAACGCACGGGTACGCCTTGTGCGCGATGGCGTCGTCGTCTATGACGGCAGGATCGTCTCGCTCCGCCGGTTCAAGGACGATGTCCAGACGGTCGCCACCGGGTTTGAGTGTGGCATCGGGCTTGCGAAGTTCAAGGACATCAAAGAGGGCGACAAGATCGAGTCCTACGAGGTCAACGAGATAGAGCGAACCTGACCAGGGCCCCGGTAGAGGTCGGAACGAGAGGACTGAGCAGTGGCGCGAAATCGTAGCCCTCGAATGCGGAAGGTCAACGAATTGATCCGCGTGGTCGTAGCGGATGCCGTCGTCGACCTGAAGGATCCGAGGATCGGATTTCTTACGATCACGGGTGCCGAGACGAGCCCTGACCTACGTCATGCAGTGATCTTCTACTCCGTGCTCGGCACGGACCAGGAGAAGTCAGATACTGCGGAGGCGTTGCAACACGCTTCGTCCCGGATCCAGCGCGCCATTGGCTCCGAGACGAGGTTGCGTTATACACCGAAACTCGAGTTCCGTGTAGATCCGTCGATCGACGAGGGTCTGCGTATCTCGCGCATACTCGCTGAGATGGCGGAGGCGGAAGAGGAAGAGCAAGAAGAGCA
>JAMBLL010000212.1 GCA_023336765.1 Actinomycetes bacterium
CGATCGTCGTTGATTTCGGCACGTCTACGAACTTCGACGTCGTTGGCCCCGACGGGGCGTATCTCGGAGGTGCGATCGCACCTGGCCTTGAGATCTCGACGGATGCGCTGGTCTCAGGGACCGCGGCGCTGCGAAACGTAGAGTTCGCGGAACCGCGCTCCGTGATCGGGAAGGGGACGGTGGAAGCCATCCAATCCGGAGCCCTGTACGGGCATGCGGGACTCGTCGACGGGATCATCGAGCGGATCGCTGCCGAACTTGGCGGTGACGTTCAGCGGGTGGCAACCGGTGGCCTTGCGTCTACCATCGTTCCTCACTGCCACAGCGTCGATACCATCGACCCGTACCTGACGCTTGAAGGGCTCAAGATCATCTACGACCTCAACAGAGAAACGACATGACGACCGACGTTCCACACGACGAGATCCCTGACGATTCCACGGACCTCGAATCGCACCCACTCACGAGGGAGCGGCTCCACAAGTACCGGTCGGCGATCGAGGATGGTGGCTTTCCATACTCGTTCTCGCGCACCGATACCGCCCGGGACCTCAAGGAGCGATATGCCGACCTGGAACCAGGCGAGGGTTCGGGCGACACCGTGACCGTTGCCGGCAGGTTGATGAACGTACGCCTGATGGGCAAACTTGCGTTCGCAGTTGTTTCGGACGTGTCAGGCAGGATCCAACTGTTCGTCGACAAGCGAGGTCTCGGTGACGATGGGTTCGCAGCGTTCCTCGACCTCGATGCGGGGGACTGGATCGGTGCGACGGGAGAGGTCATAACGACGAGGCGCGGCGAGCTCTCCGTGCGGATCACGGAATTCGTGCTCCTCCAAAAGAGTCTGCGTCCAATGCCAGACAAGTGGCATGGACTCAAGGATGTCGAAGCACGGTCGCGACAGCGCTACATCGACCTGATAGCGAACGACACAGCCAGAGAGACAGCAGTCGCCCGGTCGAGAATCATCTCGGAACTCCGCAGACAGTTCGAGGCACGCGGATACATGGAGGTCGAAACGCCTGTGCTGCTGCCAGAGGCCACGGGGGCCACGGCTCGGCCGTTTGCAACACATCACAACGCGCTCGGCCTTGACATGCAGCTGCGGATCGCCACTGAGTTGTATCTCAAGCGGTTGGTCGTCGGTGGCCTCGAGAAGGTCTACGAGATCGGTCGCATCTTTCGCAACGAGGGCATCGATGGAACCCACAACCCTGAGTTCACGATGCTTGAGTCCTATGAGGCGTTTGCTGACTACCACGACATCATGGAGATGGTCGAGGAAGTTGTGACAGCGTGTGCGCTAGCCGCGACCGGATCGAGCGATATCGTGTACCAGGGAAGGGACATCGACCTATCCGGCCCATACCCGAGGCTCACCATGCTCGACCTCGTTCGTGACGCCACCGATGCGGACATCGGCTACGACACCACACGAGCAGAACTCGTCGATCTTGCGCTCCGTCACGGCATCGATCCCGAGGACCACTGGGGTGCTGGCAAGATCGTGGAAGCGCTCTTCGATGACCTCGTTGAGCCGACGCTGTGGGAGCCGACATTCGTCACCGAGCACCCGATCGAGACGTCACCTCTGTCGCGTGCCCACCGATCCAAGCCGCATGTGACCGAGCGTTTCGAGCTGTTCATCGCAGGTTCCGAGTACGCGAACGCGTTCTCCGAACTCAACGATCCCTTCGACCAGCGGACCCGATTCGAGGCCCAGGCGGAAGCGAAGGCAGCGGGCGACGACGAGGCGCACCCTGTCGATGAGGACTACATCCGTGCCCTTGAATACGGTCTGCCGCCAACCGGCGGTCTTGGTATCGGTGTTGACCGTCTTGTGATGCTCCTCACCGATAACCCCCATATCCGTGAGGTCATCCTGTTCCCCACGATGAG
>JAMBLL010000213.1 GCA_023336765.1 Actinomycetes bacterium
CCGAAGTCGGCCGTGTCATGGTTCACATCACCAGTCAGATCGGAAACGACCGTGGTACCGTCGAGGCCGCCGTCTTCGTCGTATGTCGCCACCATCCCAGGCAGCACGCCCGACCGGACGGTCACCCTGTGGTCACCGTTCGGGATCCCGGAAAAGCCATACCAGCCATCGACGTCTGAGATGACGTCAGGGAGATCGACGTCGTCGCTGTCTCCTTCGATACCGTTGATGCCGAACCACACATACGAGAGCACCACGTCGGGGATACCTGGCTCGTCAGCGCCCTCGAGGGCATCGCCGTTGACGTCGTACCACACGCTGTCACCGATCTCGTTCGTGCCGTTATAGCCAAAGTCGACATCGGAGCGATTTTCACCGAACTCAAGGGATAGGTTGGCGGTGTTGTCGAGGCCGCCGTCGAGATCGTACGTCGGATCCATGTCGTTGAGGATGGCACCGAGCACGGTAACGTCGAACGTACCTGCAGGAAGATCACCGAAAGAGTAGCCACCGTCGCTGTCCGTGGCAGTCGACCAGGAGACATCATCGAAGTCTCCAGGGATATCGTTCGCTCCCCACCACAGTGCCTTCACCTGAACGTTCGGGAGTCCACGCTCCGATGCATCCTCAACGCCATCAGCATTGGAATCCCACCACACGGTGTCGCCGATCCTTCCGTCCCCTGCGTAGCCGAAGTCGATGTGATCTATCTGAGAAGAAAGCCCGACTGTCACGACAGTCGTGTCATCCAGGACGCCATCTGGATCGTACGTTTGGGACATACCATCCGGCAACGTTGCGGTGTCGATCGTTACCTTGTATTCACCTGGATTGAGACCGTCCACCCGATATCTGCCATCGGCGACAGTAGAGAGGACGATGTCGATGTCGTCGCCGTCTCCTGGAGTGCCGTTCGGGCCTGGCCACCGGACCGCCACGTCAACGCCTGCCAATCCCGGTTCATCCACATCCTGAATCCCGTCGCGATTCAGGTCGAACCACACGCGGTCCCCGATGGTCGACAGACCTGTATACCCGAAGTCGAAGTCAGTGCGGTCCTCACCTGCGAATGTGAGATCGCCGACCGCTGTGCTGTCGTTCCCACCATCAAGATCGTGAGTCGCGAACATGCCAGCGGGGACGGTATCCGTGTCGACCGTCAGGCGATAGGTGCCGATCGGAAGACTGCCAACACCGTAGTTTCCAAGTGCGTCCGTTGTCACAGTGGGGTAGACAACGTCATCGCCGGTGCCTTCGATTCCGTCGAACCCGAAGAACCCAACGGCCAGTTCGACACCACCGATGCCTGGCGTCGTCGGTCCCTGTACCCCTGTGCCTTCACGATCCCACCACACAAGGTCACCAAGTGAATTGACACCGGTGAACCCCCAGTCGACATCGGTCCTGTTCTCGTCCTGGCCAAGTGCGAACGCTGAGTTCCCAACAGGATTCACGGTGCCGTGTTCCAGGTCGAAGGAAGGCGATAGACCCCCGGGTACGCCTCCTGTGACCTCGGCAAAGTACTGTCCACCAGGAAGATCCTCGACAACATAGTTGCCAGAGGCGTCGCTCACAGCAACATGGGATTCGTCATCGCCGCCACCAATGGCACCATCGGCACCCAGATACGTGACCGTGATCTCAGCACCCTCGATAGGCGGTTCCCCTGCCTGACTCCCATCACCGTTCACATCGAACCAGATGTAGTCGCCAACAGAAGCGAGGTCGAGTTCGATGTCAACACCGTCGGTCAGCGTGGAGTACGTTCGGTACCAGTCGGCATGGGCCGGATCACGATTCTCCGTGGCCACACCGAAGTACTCGGAACCGACAGCATCGTTCACGATCTCGGGTCCTGTCGGGTTCTCGTCAGCGGTGTCGGCATCCCACACGTCAAGCGTGTAAGCAATGGTGACCGAATCGCCAGGGGCGATCGGGCCTGGCACAGACCACGCGAGCGTGCCATCAGAAGGATCGCCGTCGGTGACGGTGTAGCCGACTCCATCTGACACCTCGCCGAGAAGCATCGCATCGCCAGAGAACGACGCGATCGTGTCGTTCACGACCACCTCATACGCTGGTGATGTTCCTTCGTTCGTCAGGACGATCCGGTAGTCGAGCGATTCGTTCGACAGTGCCCGCCTCGCATCGACCCAGGTCCCCACATCGTCGACTTCTTTCACGAGCGTGATGTCAGGTTCGACAACTTCTACATCAGCTGTTGCATCACCGGTCTTCGTGTCGAAGACCCCTGGGTCAGGGACCACCGTCGGTGGAGCCATGCCCGTGGTGGATGTGTTCGCGTAGCCGGCGATCCTGTTCGACAAAACCGTGCCGTCGTTAGCCGCAGGGACGTCTTCGATCCTGGCAACGTACTCCACGGTCCAGGTACGGCCGGCCACATCATCCGCAGAAATGTCCCCGGCCCACCAGCCCACAGCGTTGTTCGAAGGTATCAATTCGTTCAGAGAGGGCTCGCAACCGTTCCCCAGGTCATCGACACAACTCCACTGCACTGTGTACATGTCTGGTGGCCCAACGTCGATCCCGTCCACGGTGATGCCATCGGGGAGTTGGTCAATCAACGTGCCGTCAAAGGTCGTGAGGTCCTTCGGAAAGATGAACTCCGCAACGTAGGTGATCTCGTCGCCGATGGTCCCCTGCTGGGGCGTTACCGTCTTCGTGACCCGAGCGGCCGGAGGGAACACGGTGTCAGTTGCTGTGGCCTGGTAGCCGCTGCCAGGGCCACCGTTCGGAGAGTCTGCATCGCGCTCACCGGGCACGTCGCCTACGAGCGATGAACCGGTGACCATGGCCTCATTCGTGAGGGAAGTTCCCTCGACCAGAGTGTCACCCACCACAGCCTGGTATGTCAACGAGGTTTCTGCATCCGGTATGAGGCCCGTAGGTTCGAGGCCGGACAGATCCCATGCGATCGTGCTTGTGTCCTCGCTCCATGTTCCATTGTCCGGGGGCACATTGTCACCGTTGGCCGAGACAGGAACGCCCCCGTCACCAAGCGGTGTGAGGGAGTTGCCCGGAACTGGAGACGACTGCGGCACGATATCGGTCACCGCAAGGTCGTGAGCAGTCGACACGTTGTCGCTCTTGGGATTCGAGACCACGAGGGTGTACGTCACTATCTGGTCGGGGTCGACGAACCCGTCGCCTGTATCGTCGCTCTTGACGATGTGGAGATCTGGTTCAACGACCCGCAGCCCTGCCCCAGCGGTCACGTTCAGTGTTTCCCCGCTCTGGTCGCTCCAGCTGAGCCTCCCCTGGTTGTTCATCCACGCCGTGCGTGCGTTTGCCGGGACATCGAGAACGACCGCAGAGAATCCGAACTCGATCACGGCATCGGCACCATCGGAAGGGACCGTGTACGCCGATGGGAATGTGACAACGATGTCACCATCAGTGTCATCCATGGTGAAGCCAAGCGCAGGAATCTGGACTCCATTGACCGTGCCCACAACATCACCGTTATACCCGAAGATTGAGGTGTCGAGATAGTCGCTCAACCGCGCATCGTACACGGAGGTTCCGGCAGGAATCGCGGCCGAAACTTCGAAATTGGCCACCTCCCCTATCGTCGCATGCTGGTCGCCATTGTTTCCTGGTTCGTCGACCTCGGTGGACCTCGTCTTGAGAACCGCCACTCCGGGAGCAAAGATGGTCCAGTCACCGTTCGCCGCCGGTGCGTTCTCCAGCGGGGCAAGGCTCGGATCGATGTTGTTCTCGGGGTAGTGCAGCGTCTCCCCGCTGCCATGGTTGAGGGACCCTGCGTACGATCGCACACCTGCGTTGTTCGTGTAGGACGTCCCTGCAGCGAGTGAGGCCGGTACTGTCAGTTCGTAGGTGAGAGCAGTTGAATCCTGATCCTGGATCTGAGGGATCAGCCACGATATGGTGCCATCCGTGCACACGCCGCCATCGGATATCACCCCGATGTCCCCACAGGAGAACTCCGGTGGGATGATGTCCCACACCTCGACCTCGGACGCGGTGCCTGTCCCTATGTCGTCGATCGTGAGTGTGTAGACGACGATGTCGCCGGCTATGACCTCTGTGTGGGTGGCTTCCTTGGTGAAAGAGAGAACAGGCGAGGTAAATGTGATGTTCTCCTCATCTCGGTCGCCGAAGGCTTTTCCGTTCGAATTCGTGTATCGGGCCTTCATCAGGTTTCCCACGACGTCCTCATCGGCGAAGTCGGCAGCATCGCCCGCGATCGATGAGACCACTACCTCGAAAACAGAGCCGGCTGGCGTCCATGTGTCTGCACCCCCGAGCGTCCATTTGAGGACTTCGACAGACACCTGCTCAAAGCTGATCTCGGAGTCGTCGAGTGTGCTGTTCTCACCCTTTTCCCATGCCTCGAAGCTGAACCCGGGCGGCAGGTAATCCTGGACCATGAGATCCTGGACACTCGCCAGCGGAGAATCTGTCCGTATCCGCCAGCACACCCTGTCTCCCGGTGAGTACGGCGGTGCTACGCCATCGAGCCATGTCAGACCCGCACCATCTCCGCACGAGTCGAGCGGCGACACCGGCTGGGCGACCTC
>JAMBLL010000214.1 GCA_023336765.1 Actinomycetes bacterium
GCATCGAGTCTGCCACCAAGACCAACCTCGACAACGGCCACATCAACTGTCGCGGTCGCAAAGATCGAAAACGCAAGCGCAGCGGTCACCTCGAAGTACGTGACGAGATTGCCCGAGGTCTCCTCGTAGCCCGTGACGAACCACGAGATGTCACTCACGGCATCGGTGAAGTCGTTCGGATCAAGCATGACACCATGGATCGAGAATCGCTCCTCGATCCGCTCGAGGTGCGGGGATGTGAAGCCTCCCGTAGCAAGCCCGTGGGCGCCAAGGATCTGTTGGATCATTCTCGACACCGTCGTCTTGCCATTCGTGCCGGCGATGTGGATCGTTGGATACGTGTCCTGTGGGTCTCCCATGAACTCCAACAGCCCGGTGATCCGTTCGAGACCGGGCTGTACTCCACGGCCGATTCGTTCGTCGAGGAAGGCCTCGGCTTCGTCCCTGTTCCTGATGATGGGGGTAACGGTGTCTGACATGTTCAACCAAGCTCCCTGAGTTGGCTTCGCTGCTTTTCGAGTTCGTGCAATTGAACAGTCATCCTGTCCTCCTCTTGTGCCACGACCTCAGCTGGCGCACGATCGCGGAAGTTCGGATTGTCGAGTTTGGAGCGTGACCGCGCGATCGATGCTTCGAGTTCCGCAATGGCCTTTTCGATCCGCGGTCGCTCCGCATCGACATCAACGAGGCCAGCAAGGGCGATGTACGCCTCAACCCCGTCAGATGACAGCCGTGTGTACCCCGTCACAGGATCTGGCCGTTGGCCGCTGTGAGGCGTGGAGGACGTCAGCGACGCAACCTGGGTGAACCACCATGAAGAGAGTTCAGCTTCCGCTGTTGTCGCCACGATCACAGGCATCTCCGTCTTGCGTGGGATCTGATGCTGGGAGCGGAACTGTCTGATCCCCGCCACGATGCCCTGGAGCGACGCCATCTCTTCGGGTGCGTCGTAAGCTGGCACATCTGGCCACGCTGCAGTGATGAGAAGCGTGGAATCGTCGCCGAGGTGTGACCACAGTTCTTCGGTGACGAAAGGCATAACAGGGTGGAAGAGTTTGAGGACGTCGCGTGTCACGGCACCGAGCGTTGAGAGCATGGCAGCGTGCCGTTCGCTGTCACTTTCGTCGATCGACTTCGCCATCTCCACATACCAGTCGAACACCTCTGACCACGCGAAGTTGTAGAGAATCGCAAACGCATCGGACAGCCTGTACTCGTCGAGAAGGCGATCGACCTCACGTGAGGTTTCACCCAGACGCGCAAGGACCCAGGCGTCCTCCGGGCCCGGGTTGACCGGATATCCTCCGTCAGCGGGAACTGAGGATACGTCCATGAACTCGACCACGAACCGCACGGCGTTCCAGAGTTTGTTACCAAAGCGCTTTGCGGCATCGATCGCATCGAGGCTCAAGGGGATGTCGTGGCCTGGTGCTGCTGCCTGTATGAGGGCGAGCCTGAGGGCATCTGCGCCGTACTCGTCGATCAGTTCGAGCGGGTCGAGGGCGTTGCCAGTGGACTTCGACATCTTCTTGCCCTCACTATCACGGACCATGCCGTGGATCAAGATATCGTCGAACGGGGGCGCTTCGGTGAAGTGGATCCCCATCATCATCATGCGAGCCACCCAGAAGAATATGATGTCGAAGCCGGTCACGAGAACGCTCGTTGGGTAGAACGCATCGAGGTCCGGCGTCTCTTGTGGCCAACCCAGCGTTGAGAAAGGCCATAGTGCAGAGGAGAACCAGGTATCGAGGACATCCTCGTCCTGGACGAGATCGGTCGAACCGCACGCACACTGTGTCGGGTCGTCCATGGATACGATCGTTTCGTCACACTCCTTGCAGTACCAGGCAGGGATGCGATGGCCCCACCACAACTGGCGGCTGACGGTCCAATCCCGTAGATTCTCCATCCAGTGGAAGTAGCTGTTCTCCCAACGCTTGGGATGGAATGTCACATCCCCGGATCGGATCGCTTCGATGGCGGGTCCGACCAGTGGCTGGACCTTGACGAACCACTGCAACGACAACAACGGCTCGATCACCGTGTGGCACCGCGAACAGTGCCCGACCGAGTGCGGGTGCTCCTCGACCTTCTCGATCAGCTTGAGTTCCCGAAGCTTGGAGCGCACGGCCTCGCGGGCTTCGAACCGGTCCATGCCGAAATAGGGCCCACCCGCCTGGGTGATGTTCGCCTCCGTGTCGATGACGATGATCTGCTCGAGGTCGTGTCTGAGACCGATCTCGAAGTCGAGGGGGTCATGGGCGGGAGTCACCTTGACGGCGCCCGTCCCGAACTCGTGTTCCACACCCTCGTCTGCCACCACAGGGATCTCCCTGTTGAGGATCGGCAGCAGCAGCGTCTTGCCGATGGCGTCCTTGTACCTCTCGTCGTCAGGGTGAACAGCCACCGCGGTGTCGCCGAGCATCGTCTCAGGACGGGTCGTTGCGACGGTGATGTACCCGGAACCGTCCTTGAAGGGATACTTGATGTAGGTCAACTCCCCAGGGTCGTCCTCGTGCTCAACCTCGATCTCGGACAGGGCCGTATGACATCGTGGGCACCAGTTGATGATCCTGTTGGCGCGGTACATGAGACCCTGCTCGTACAGTGTCACGAAGACCTTCCGGACGGCGGCGCTCAAACCCTCATCGAAGGTGAAACGCTCCCGTGACCAATCCACAGAATCGCCGAGCTTGCGCATCTGCTGAGAGATCGTGTTCCCTGAGCTGTGCTTCCATGCCCAAACCCGGTCGATAAAGGCTTCCCGACCGATGTCGTGGCGGGTCATGCCTTCGATGCGCAACTCTCTCTCCACCACGTTCTGAGTAGCGATGCCCGCGTGGTCCATTCCAGGGAGCCACAAGGCCGCGTACCCCTGCATCCGTTTGCGTCTGATCAGGATGTCCTGCATGGCGTGGTCGAGTGCGTGACCCGTATGCAAAACGCCTGTTACGTTCGGAGGTGGGATGACAATGCAGTACGGCTCACCATCAGGGTTGACCTCAGGCCGGAATGCACCGCTCTCCTCCCACACGCCATACCAGCGCCCTTCGACCTCAGCGGGATCATATGTCGGGTTCATCGTTGCCTCTTGGTGGTGGTGACGGTGCGGGCTGGCAAGTGTAAAGGCGTTGTCCGTCGTCCGTTTTCCGTTTCTCTCCCCCGGCCTTCGCGGGGGAGATGGGCCGAGGAACGAGGGCCAGAGGGGGGAAACCAAGTCGCACCACTGAGATTGCACCCGTTCCTGATGACGTGCTGACGCCTGTCGACCGATTCGAGTACATTGACGACACGACAACAAGGGAGCCCTCATGACCGTGCGTATCGAAGCTGACCTTCTGATTCCGGGCCGGGGAGATCCGATCGAGCGTGGAACCGCGGTGCTCGATAGCGGCAAGATCACATACGCCGGCCCATCCGATTCTGCACCAGACACACCCGATGCCGATGTCACTGTCGTTGCGGTTGTGATGCCGGGTTTGTGGGAGTGCCACGCGCACTTCGTTGGCCTAGCCGAACCGAACCTCGAGAAATTCGTGACTGAACCTCCAGCACGCCTGGCAGCACGCGCAGTTGGGGATCTCCACAGGACGCTGATGGGAGGCGTGACATCCGCACGCGAGATGGGTGGGATCGGCCTTGATATCCAGCCGGCCATCGCGGCAGGACAGGTTTCGGGACCGACCGTGTACGGCGCAGGCAAGATCCTGTCCACCACCGGTGGGCATGCGGACATCCACAGCGTGCCCCTCGATGCACTCCACACGCTCGACCACCTCGGTGAACTCTGTGACGGCGTCCCGGAGGTCACAAGAGCCGTGCGGCTCCAGCTGAGAAGAAACGCAAAGGTCATCAAGGTCTGCGCGTCCGGCGGGGTGATGTCCGAGGTCGACCACCCGATCCATCAGCAGTACTCCCACGAAGAACTCGTCGCGATCGTTGAGGAAGCCACACGTGCGGAGCGCTATGTCGGTGCGCACTGCCATGGACTCCCTGGAATCATGGCGGCACTCCGAGCCGGCGTGATGACGATCGAACACGGTAGTTACATGGATGAGGCGGCCGCCGACATAATGATCGAGCAAGGAACGATCTACGTACCGACCAGGTTCGTTATCGACATCCTCCTCCAGTCGGAGGACACGCTTCCACGCTATGCCTACCTGAAGGGCCAGATGGTGGCAGACCATCAGGCGAACGCCATGAAGATCGCCATTGCGAGAGGTGTGAAGATCGCGATGGGCACGGACATCTTCATTAGCGGAGACCTTTACGGCCAGAACTCGCTCGAGATCAAGCTCCTCCAAGACGCTGGCATGACCGCCCTTGAAGCGATCGAAGCGGCAACGGCGAACGGCCCGGACACACTCGGTCCTCAGGCTCCCCTTTCCGGTCAACTCAAAGAGGGCTACGACGCTGATGTCATCGCGATCGACTTCAACCCGCTTGAGGACAATTCCGGCTGGGGCGACCCCGACCGTGTGACACACGTGTGGCAGTTTGGCAACTCTGTGAAGGCTCCGGCATGACGCTACGCATCGATGCCGACCTTCTCATCCCTGGCAGGGGCGAACCGATCCACAACGGCACGGTGATCCTCGAGCGGGGATCAATCGCGTATGCAGGGATAACGGCGGCCGCACCGGCTACACCAGGTGCGGACATCACACTCGTCCCAGTTGTGATGCCCGGCCTGTGGGACTGCCACATCCACTTCACGGGGCTTGCCGTACCAAATTACGAGACGTACGTAACAGAACCGCCCGCGCGGTTGGCAGCACGCGCAGTTGGCGATCTCCATCGGACACTGATGGGGGGCGTCACGTCCGCTCGCGAGATGGGCGGGATTGGCATCGATATCCAACCGGCGATCGCGGCAGGGCAGGTATCTGGGCCGACCGTCTACGGCGCAGGCAAGATCCTCTCGACGACCGGAGGACACGCCGACATCCACAGCGTCCCTCTCGATGTGCTAAATTCAATCGACTATCTCGGCGAGCGGTGCGACGGTGTGCCTGAGGTCACGAAAGCCGTACGGCTCCAACTTCGCAAGAATGCCAGGGTCATCAAGATCTGCGCGTCAGGTGGCGTGATGTCCGAGGTCGACCATCCCATCCATCAGCAATTCACCCACGACGAGCTCGTCGCGATCGTCGAAGAGGCTTCCCGTGCGGAACGCTACGTCGGTGCCCACTGCCACGGGTTGCCAGGAATCATGGCAGCGCTTCGCGCCGGTGTCATGACGATCGAACACGGATCGTACCTCGACGAGGAAGCTGCGGACATCATGGTCGAACAGGGAGCGATCCTCGTGCCGACGATGTTCGTGATCGACCTCCTCCTCCAGTCGGAGGACAAGCTTCCACGATATGCGTATCTGAAGGGTGTGATGGTGGCAGACCACCATGCAAACGCACTCAAGATCGCTGTTGGCAACGGCGTCAAGATCGCCATGGGAACGGACATCGGCATCAGCGGAGACCGCTTCGGCCAGAACTCGCTTGAGATCAGACTCCTCCAGGGCGCTGGGATGAC
>JAMBLL010000215.1 GCA_023336765.1 Actinomycetes bacterium
AAGAGAGAGAAGAGAGAGAAGAGAGAGAAGAGAGCACAGATGCCAGATGCCAGATGCCAGATGAGAGACGAAGAAGGAGCAGAGAGAGAAGACAAGCTGCTTGTCGGTTCTCGGTTCTCGGTCATCGGTCTTCGGTCTTCTCTGCTCTGCGTTCTGTGCTCTTCTTATCTCTGTTCTGTGCTCGGATGGTCTGATCCCTTGAACCGGGGGAATCCAGCGGCTTTCCACGCCTCATATGCCTCGTTGTTGTCAACATCACGACTGCGTTCGGTTGCCACCCTGAGCCGGTAGGCCAGGAAATCGCAGTAGGCCTGGTATACGGGCTGATCAGGGAGGTCGACGGAGATCTCATCGATCAAGGGTTCAAGCACCTGGGATCGCCAATTCATTGTGCCTACCGACCTCCTCGTGGCCGATGTGCTCCCGACTTTCGCTTCGTGGTAAGCGATGTCCGAGAGGATCGAGCGTGCCTGGTTCTCAGAGGTATCGATTCCTACCATCTGCCGCAGCCTCTCAGAGTGGTATTGCCTTCCTCCGACTCTGACACGCATCTTGACGTTCACCCCATCATCGACGGGGATCAGGTCGATCGAGTCGACGGCGAACCCGAGTGTGTTGAGTCGTTCGATGCGATGCCGGATCCTGTAGTGGTCACCGGCGGTGACGATGAGCGACGTTGTCAGCTCGTCCCATAACGTCACGTAACGAGCGGTGATATCCGAACCGAGGGCCAAATCGGCGTCATCGATACTCACGCCGTGCTCAGCTGCGATGTCCGCCATCTCGCCAGCTACGTTCAGTTCCATGATCGCAAGGTCTTCGAGTCGTTGCCCCTTCGATAGCTGGCTGTAGATCGACGAGGTCTCTGCATCGATCATGACCGCTTCGATCGACGATGCGTCCCATCGATAGAGCGTGTTCGAGAGCGAGCAGTCTCCCCAGTAGAAGCCGTGAAGATGTAACTCAACGAGAAGTCCCGCAAACGCGTCGAGGAGAGCATCTCTGCGTTGACCGAAGTCATGCCCGGAGACGAGATGGCGATAAGGGAACGCATGTGAGACGTAGGCCGTGATCACCGTACCAGACGACTCGCTGTCCTTATCGATCCAGGGACGTTCAACCAAACCAACGGGCACAGCCACGTGCGATGTGATTTCTTCGAGGGCTCCGAGCGTCTCAAACTCGTGTCGAGCGAAACGGATCGGTAGCTCCTTTATCGCATAGATCCCCTGGGAGTAGGCGACGAAAACAACAGGATGCCTGTGGATCCCCTCTGGCATCGAAACGAGTCGCGAGCTTGTCCATTCAGAGATGGGTCTTGACCAATCGAGGTCAACGAAGTCCGGATGGTCCGGCCGCACGCTGATCCTCGGTGTGTTGATCATGGATTCTCTCGTTCGTTCGTGTTGGCAGCGTCTTGTTGTGGACGCCGCAATTCCTCTAGTCGTATGGTGAGGCTCTGGACCTCGTCTGCGTGTTGCTCGGTCAGGAGACGATTGATGGTTCCACTGTATGCGCTTGGGTCCTGGAGGTTCTTGCCTCCGCGCTTCTCTGAATAACCCTCTGTGATCAGGAGTGCATCGATCTGGTCAAGACGCTGCTCGATAGCCTCTATCTCGAGTTCGATTGATCGGGGATGTCTCCCCAAGGTCGCGAGCGATGCCGCTTCGATTCTTAGTTGGTCGCGCTCTGTCTCGAGTTGCGTTCGCTTCGGATCTGTGGATGGGAGGTTCTCGATCTCGTCAGACAGCGAGACGAGTGCTGTGTAGATGTCGTCGATCGTGCGCGCCATCAACGTGCTCCTGTGCTGTGTCGGGTGTTCGGAAGCGTAAAGCCCTTGTAGCCGGGAACGAAACCCTGATCGATGAGCAATTCGGACAGTGAGTGGTCTCGAGCAGCCACTCCGTCGATCCGTGCGACGACGCAGCGGCGGCGGCCGGTTGCGAGTGTCCGGATTCCTTCCACTGCCAGTGTCGCTGTGGCATTGAACAGGGCGATCGATCGACCAGCTGGATCAAGCCACGCAACCGGTATTCCCGAGTTCATCGCGATGGTGGAGCCTGCCCTTCGTTGTGGCGTTCCATCGGATGGTGGCCAGGGCAACGAACCACCGTACGGGTTCGTTGGATCCGTGCTGGCCAGCACGACGATACCCGTATCTCGGGAAGTCCGTAGGCGTTCGATGGCTCCTGGGAGGCCGAACTGGGCGCCGCCGAGGCCTTCGATGAAGTACCCACGGCGTATCGACCCGACACCTTCGAGCGAAGAGAGGACCGGATAGAGGCCGGAGAATCCACCAGCGATTCCCTCAGCGAGCACACCGTCACGTGTCACAACACCGTATCGATCCAGCAACATATGCGAGATCGCGAGGCCACGCTCCTCGGGTGTCGGCAAGGTGCGGCGGAGGCTGTCGACAAGGAACCAGCGGCCCTGGGCATGAGGCGGGGACAGGCTCACGCGTGTCGAGCGGGGAGACCGGCGTCCGCGGCGCGAGATGAACGCACGTACAGGGGCGAACGAGTCGTTGGTCACAGCCCCGGCCCAAACGAGATCCCACAGTGCATCGATCAACTCCACCGGGTCACCTCCGATGGCCTGATAGATGTCGGTGAAAAAGGACGCCCCTGTGTCCGTAAGTGCTGCGACGATCTTCGCATGCAGTGCTTCGGCGGGTCGTTCGCCGATCGTCTGTCTCGACAGCAATGGCACGGCATCTCGGGGAACCAGCATCAGCTTTCCGTCACGTGAGCCGAGAGGTTCAACGCCGATCCACACGATGTCGCCAGATGCGAGCATCCTGTCGAGTTCGATCGTGGCGTTGTCGGACCTGGCTGGCAGGATCGCGGATTCGAGGTCGGAAGCCGGCATGACGAAACCTCTGAGTTGGTGGATGGCTTCGGCGAACGGAACATGACGGCTGGCGCCGATCCCCTGCCAGCCTGGGAGGAATCCCGCGTATCTCGATGCGTCGACGGCTTCTGCCTGCCCGCGTAGTACAGCAAGGGACCTACGTCGTAGAAGCGTCAGCACCGCAACAGACACCCATTCATGCTCCGTTCCTCCGGGGCGGTAGGCACCACTCGCAACCTTGCGTTGTTGCTCGAGTCGGATGAGAACCTCTGATATCACCGGTGCAGAGAGCCCGAGTTCGGCGGAAGCTTCGTTCGCGGTGAACGGACCATGAGTGCGTGCGTAGCGTGACACGACGTCTCCGAGTGGGTCTACCACCGGTTCGAGAAACTCTGATGCAATGCCTGGTGGCGGCTGGATTCCGATGGTGTCCCTCAACCTGGCTGCATCCTCAGCTGCGATATACACGCCTCCGTCACGGCCGTGGTTGGCGAACACCCTGCCGGACGCTGTGAGATCTTCCAACCAGTCGGCGACGATTTCGGGGTCTGTGCACCGGGCCCGGATTCCGGGCGCATCAAGCGGCCCAACGTCGCGTAACAAGTCGGCAACGGCGTCGCGTGTTGATACGAGCCTCTCGTCAGATAGGTGCTGCAGGTCGGCTTCGACAGACGCAACAACCTCCCGGTCCAGGAGTTCACGGAATTCAGGCTCACCGAGCAGGTCAGCGAGGAGCGATCTGTCGAGTGCAAGTACGGCCGCACGTTTCTCAGCGAGCGGCGCATCCCACTCGTACATGAAGGATGCAATGAAGTCGAACATCAATGATCTGGCAAACGCCGACGGCCGATCGACATCGACTTCGACGAGGCGCACGTCGCGTTTCTGTAGGTCCGTGAGCAGGTCGACGAGTGAAGGGAGGTCGAAGTGATCCTGAAGAACCTCTCTATAGGTCTCGAGTCTGATCGGGAAGGAGCCGAAGTCCCTGGTGGCTTCGAGCAGGTTCGCGGACTTGCGACGCTGGAGCCATAGGGGTGTACGCGAGCCTGGCCTGCGCCGTGGAAGAAGCAGGGCCCGGGCTGCAGCTTCTCTGAAGATCGATGTGAACAACGCAGAATCGGCGACCTCGCTGAGCAGGGTTTCCTCGACATCTACCGGATCGATGGAGAGGGCAGACAGGTCCGGAGGTGTGTCGGTATCGGGGAATCGGAACAGTATCCCGTCATCTGACCAGATGACATCAACGCTGCTGCCTTGTTCGTTGCGGTAGCGATGCCGTACCGCAAGCGCCCATGGGGCGTGAACCTTTCCACCGAACGGGCTGAGGAGCACGACGCGCCAGTCGCCGATCTCGTCGCGGAACCGCTGAACAACGATCGTCCTGTCTGTCGGCAGAACCCCGGTTGCCTCCCTTTCCTCGTTCAGGAAACCAACGAGGTTCCCAGCCGCCCATGGATCGAGTCTGTAGCGATTCGTCAGAATCTCTGTCGCTTCGTCATGGCCGAGCGCAGCGATCTCTCGCGTGAAGGCACCAACCGCCCTGCCGAGTTCGAGAGGTCTGCCAGGCGCATCGCCGTGCCAGAAAGGCATCTTCGCTGCTGACGACCCTGGTGCGGGCGTTACCGTGACCCTGTCGTTGGTGATCTCGCTGATGCGCCAGGTTGATGAACCCAGAATGAAGGTGTCGCCTGGCCGAGATTCATAGACCATCTCCTCGTCAAGTTCCCCGACCCTGGCTCCGTCTGGAAGGTTGACGGTGTACAAACCGCGGTCGGGGATCGTGCCCGGGTTGGTGACGGCAAGGATCCTTGCGTTCGAACGAGCGGTGAGCACACCCGTCGAGCGATCCCACACGATCCTGGGCTTGAGCTCAGCGAAGTCATCGGATGGATACCGTCCCGCCAGCATGTCGAGCGTCGCCGTGAACGCATCGGAGGAGAGGCTTGCATACGGCGAGCTACGTCTCACGAGGTTGTAGAGCTCATCCACATCGCGATCTTCCATTGCGACCATGGCAACGATGTGCTGTGCGAGCACGTCGAGTGGGTTCTGTGGGATCGTCGTTGCTTCGATGGACGCCGAGTACATTCGGTCTACGACCACGGCGGACTCGAGTAGATCTCCGCGGTGCTTTGGGAACACCTTCGCCTTTGATATTGCACCGACCTGGTGACCGGAGCGTCCTACACGCTGCAAACCGGTAGCAACTGATGAGGGCGATTCGACGAGCACGACGAGATCGACCGCGGCCATGTCGATTCCCAGTTCCAATGTGGATGTTGCAACGACGGCGCGCAGTTCGCCCTTCTTCAACTGGTCCTCTATCTCGAGGCGCTGTTCACGAGATACCGATCCGTGGTGAGCCTTGGCGATCTCAATATCGGCAAGTCTGTTCAATTCGGCGGCCAACCGCTCCGAGAGACCCCGACTGTTGACGAACAGGATCGTCGAACGGTGATCGTTCACGAGGTCGACGAGGCGTGGGTACATCGCTGGCCAGATAGACGGAGTCGATGTCTCTGCGGCGTCAGCCACACCGACGTCTGGCCGTGTCATGTCTGGGACCGGAACCACAATCTCGATGTCAAGGATTCGGTCGCGCGGTGCATCGACGATGGCAACAGGTCGAGGTGTCCACTTCTCATCTGTCAGGGTGCCGCCCCCAAGGAACTCCGCAATAGCCGAGAGTGGTTGCTGCGTTGCTGATAGGCCGATGCGCTGTGGTGGGCTGACGCATATCTCGTCAAGTCGTTCCAGCGACAGGGCAAGATGCGTGCCCCTCTTCGACCCCGCAATAGCGTGGATCTCGTCCACGATCACCGTCTCAACGTGTGTCAGGATCTCACGCACCTGTGACGTGAGCATCAGGTACAGGCTCTCTGGTGTCGTGATCAGGATGTCAGGTGGGTGCCGTTTCATGGCCTGGCGTTCACGTTGGGGTGTGTCTCCGGTGCGCATCGAAACAGAGACGTCCGGGGTGTCGAGTCCGAGCATGTCCGACTCCGCCGTGATCCCGGCTAGTGGTGCTCTCAGATTGCGGTCGATGTCATACGCCAGAGCCTTCATTGGGGAGACATAGAGAACACGGCAACGTTCTGTCGGAGGTGGGGGCGGAGAGGTGATCATGACATCAATCGACCAAAGAAAGGCGGCGAGTGTCTTGCCAGATCCCGTGGGTGCGTGGATCAATGTATGGGCGCCGGTGGCGATGGACTCCCACCCTGCCGACTGTGCGGGAGTGGGCTCTGAGAACACCTTGTTGAACCACGAAAGGGTCGCGGGGGAAAAGAGATCGCTGTGTCTTTGTGGCTCTGCCGGCATCCCTGGAGCGTACCCAACCCGGGTGACACGACGAAACTGGCAACCTTCGATCAGTAGTTGAGGGTTGCATGAACCCTTGCTAGCTCCGCCTTTGCGCCAGATTCCTCAAGTTCCACTTGAGGTGGCTCTAAATGACAAAACCGACTTACACACGGATTAGTGGGTAAGACTGCTAGGGCAGTCGATCGCTCGTGGACTCGCTTACAGATGACAGATCACTCGGCTGGCGCCTCGCTTACAGATGACAGAAAAGACGCGCCTCGTCGTCGGCATTCCATACAGAAATCTGAGTCTGTGTCTCTATGTGGGGCTTCAAACAGACCTGTCGCGAGGTGGGTGGAGCGTGGCGACAAGGTACGTGTAACTCAGGATTGTGAGGAGTCGGTGTCGTGGCGGTTGACTGCGGGGCGTATCTGTGACGGTTGACTGACGTTTGCTCAGTACGTGGTTGCTATCTGCAACGCGGTTTCGGCGTATTCGCCCACGGCGCGCAGCCCAGTGTCCTCTGCATCCTGGCGTTGCACGACGACACGACACCAGTCGGCAGCCTTGCCCTTGATGACCTGGTCTGTGTCCTCTGGCCCATAACGCCATGCGGAGTAGAACGGGCCCATGACCTCGACGCGGATACCCTGGGGTGGGTACTCCAATCCAGCCTGTTCGAAGGCGAATGGGAGCGTTCTGTGCCCGAGGGCGGCAATGTGCCGAAGACGGGTGGTATCAGCAAGTGGGTCGACGTATTCCTCGTCGTCCTCTGGCGGTGCAGCGAGCGGAGTGATCCTGTCGAGGATGGCTCCCTTGACATCGAGGCCGTGGGCCCATGTTTCCATGAGTCGCACCGCAGCGAACGATTGTGTGCTCATCTCTCCGTGGAGCCATGGGACCCTATCCGTTGCGAGCATCCGCGAAAGGGCATCAACGACATCAGCTCGACCAAAACGCCACCACTCGATGATCTCCTGGTGACGGCGCCCTCGGCCGCGTTCGGCCCCCATCTCCGTCCAGGCGTCAATATCGGTGATGTCCTCTGCCTTGAGGCGTGCCTCGCCTTCGGCAAGCACTTCGGCCGCGAACTCCTCGGTGTGAGCCAGGTGGCTGACGGTGTCCTGAATCGTCCAGCCATGAGCTGGAGTAGGAGTCCGCCACTGGCGATCACGAAGTGTTTGAAGGAACTGATCGAGTTGTTGCTGTTCGGCAACGAGGTCTGAGAGAATCGCCCGCATGACGTAATTCTACCCCAGTCGGGGAGTCACGAAGAGGAACACGTTCTCAGGCGGACTCGTTCAGGCGGTCGATGAGCATACGGAGCCTTCCATAGCTTCGTCGGTTGAAATGGAACATGAGGCGGGGGAGGTCCACGTTGTCGTCGGAGTCGATCTCGGCCTGCGTTGCGTCGATCCTGATGATCGAGCCCGAATCGATGATGTCAGCGAACTCGAGGTTCAGGTCTGCGAGGAGCCCATCCGGGATTTCTGACGTGAGTCGGAGAACAAGGCGGTTCTCCACGTATCGTTGTGAGTGATAAACAGAGAAGAAGCGTGTGATGTGCTCGATCGCCTCGTCGACGTCTGTCGTAACAAGATAGAGGTTCATGTCATCAGGAGAGATCATCCGCTGGTCGGCCAATGCCTGGCATAGGTGCTCCCACGCCTGCCAATAGCCGGTGCCTGGGGCATCGATCATGACGATCGGGTGGAGGTCTGACTTGCCCGTTTGGACCAACGTGAGGAGTTCAAATGCCTCGTCCATGGTTCCGAAGCCTCCAGGGAACAGAGCAAAGGCGTCGGACTCCTTAACGAACTGCACTTTCCGGGTGAAAAAGTACTTGAAGTTGATGACCTGACCCGGCGAGAGGTACTCGTTGGCACCACTCTCGAACGGAAGTCGGATGTTGACTCCGAAACCGGCGTCGACGCCTGCACCCTTGTTCGCGGCCTCCATGATCCCAGGTCCCGCACCGGTGATAACCATGTATCCATGGACAACGGAGATCTTACGTGCGAACTCCTCGGCGAGCATGTAGTTGGGATCATCGGGAGACGTTCTTGCGGATCCGTAAACGGCGACCTTCTTCGTGTCCTTGTAGGGACCGAATACGAGCGATGAGTACCGCAACTCCTTGAGGGCAGTGTTCATCATCTTGATATCCCCGCGCCCTGTTTCGTCCTTGATCAGTTTCAACGCCGTGACGATGATCTCGCGTACAAGGTCCGCATCCCTGGAAAGGCCGTGCTTGGTCGCCACGACGTCAGCGACAAGTTGATCGATCTTCGCGTCGATCTGTTCATTGTTCATGCCGTAAGCCATGGCAGGAATGTAGCCGTCAG
>JAMBLL010000216.1 GCA_023336765.1 Actinomycetes bacterium
AACACCTCATCCCACACGTCACGGTTCGTTGAGTTGACGGTCCTTGCGACCAACCCGAGGCGGTCTGCGGCTTCGATCTGGTTGCGCATCAGCGCGAGGAGCGGGGAGACGATCACCGTCGGTCCTGCGCCGCCTTGTCGGAGCATCTTCGTCGCGATGAAGTAGACGCCGGATTTTCCCCACCCTGTCCGTTGAACGACCAGTGCTCTGCCCCCGGGCCGGGTTACCGCCTCGATGGCTTCACGTTGGCCCGGGCGAAACTCTGATTCCGGGTTGCCGGTGAGTTCTCGGAGAAGCGTTGCTGGATCCAGTGGTGTTTGCACGTCGATACCGTACCCACAAGGTGTGACAGATCCTCAGATCCGCGATGGAGTGCTGGGCGAGCAAGGTCCTGACACCGCCCGTAGTCGGTGTCAGGACCTCAACGTCCCTATGGACAGGGCGTTGCGAGGAGGTGGCCACCATCGGTGAACTTGCAGCCGAATTCTGGATCCGCGACAGCTGCGGGGTCGAGCCAGTCGTCACCGTCAGGCTTGATGCCTGTGTCGACCCACGCCATGAGATCGAGGAACGCAGTACTGAACTCTTGTGCTGTGAAGTCGCAATGGAGAACTCCGCGGATCGCTCGTTGCACAAGGAGGTCACTCGCTCCGTTGGCTTCCACCCTCGATGCGTATGCGACCTCATTGTGGGCCGGTACGAACAGGTCGCCAAGGTTGTGGAGCGTGAGGACAGGCACCTCGATGTCGCCCGAGATCACAGGGACCTGGGCGAGTCCGTTAGCGTGCCTGGTCTGTGGGTCGGCCGTGATCCGCACGATGTCGGCGTTCAGCGCCGCCTCTTCGGGTGACAGTGCCGGGTCCGTGTCGAACTGGTACACCGTATCGGTGTTGTCCACTGACGATCCAGGGGCTCGTGGAAGAGACCCGTCGCCCAGTCCGAGGTCGAACAGGAAATTGCCTGGGCCTGAAGCGAACTCTGGGAACGTGTTCCAGAAGAACCAGCCCTCATCGAAGTTGGGGCGTTCGCCTCCTGACCGCAACTCGGTGAGGTTCTTCAGGTTCGTACCGTCCGCGTTCAATGCGACAGGCCAACCGCCGGGAACCGCTTCCAAGTTCGCCTTGATCGTTGGAACGGTTACTCCGAGGTACTCGGCCGGGTCCACAGGGTACGCCGATGTGCCCGTGCCGATCTGCTGGGCCGCGACGTTGAAGTCGAGGAAGTAGTCGAAGAGTTCATAGTCTCCAATAGCCCCACACACGGGCAACGCTGCGTCGTAGGCCTTTGGATACTGTTCGATAGACACCGCGGTGATGTGTCCGCCCATGGATGCCCCGGTGATGAAGGTCTGATCGGGATTACCAACGATCCCCTTGAACCTCTTTGCCAGTGCGTGGGTGTCCTGAACTCCGGTTGCAACGTCGTAATCGTTGCGGCTGTAGCTCGATGCCGCCCATGCGTAGCCGAGCGGGATCAGCAACTCTCGCAATGGATGGTTGTCCACCTCGAGCTCCAGACCTGTTCCCGCGAAACCGTGAGCCCACATGACAAGGTCGCCGTTCCAGTTGTCAGGTACCTCGATTCGGTAGCCGGCGCCCGAATGCACTCCCCAGTACGCGGTCGCTCCATCCAATGCGTCGAAGGGAAGCTTGCTCTCATCAACGAAATACGCAGGGGGAGGAGCGGCCGATGCGATCGGAACAGTGAAAAGTGCTGCGAGCACTGCAACCAACGCGATTGAGAACAGACGACGAATGGGATCCCCCCAGGTAGCTGCTCAGAACATACACAACCGAGCACTCCCGCGCCCGCCATACCCCCATTTTCTTCCCGCCCTCAGGACTTTGGCGTCCAGAACCGCAACATATTGCG
>JAMBLL010000217.1 GCA_023336765.1 Actinomycetes bacterium
CGGCCTTCGCGGGGGAGATGTCGAGGAACGAGACAGAGGGGGCTTCTTTGAGCCCGTCCAAAGAGCCGAGGGAGGAACCAGAAGAGGCTCTGAATTCTCCCCCGGCCTTCGCGGGGGAGATGTCGAGGAACGAGACAGAGGGGGAAGCCGAGTCGTACCACTCAGATCGAACCCGCTCAGTTCCGAAGTGTCCGATAACCCCTCGCACGGCGATACTGCGCGTGCTAGCCTCGACACATGTCAAGCACACCAGACCTAGCCGCCCTCCAAACCCAACGAGACGAGACAGCAGCGAAACTGGCGACCATCGACCACGCTATCGCGTCACTCGAGGCACTCAACACCAGCCATATGATCGATGCGTCATGCCCTCACTGCGACTACGTCGCGACCCAGGGTGGCGGGATGAAGGTCCATCTCATGGATGTTCATCCAAACCCGTTGATCTACCCGGATGCAGTTGCCACGTAGCGGTACCGTTGGTCCGCAACCCCGACATCTGCCAGATCACTCCTGGCTTGACGACGTAGCCCACAGGTCTATGTCGCCGTCTACCGCGAATGTGTCGATTTCTCGGAGTTCCTCGTCGCTGAACCCGAGGTTGTCAAGCGCACCAAGGCTGTTCTCAATCTGAGACCACCTGCTCGCACCGACGAGTGCAGAGGTGACTCTGGGATCCCTCAGCACCCAGGCAATCGCCATCTGTGCAAGTGTCTGGCCCCGCCTAGCCGCAATGTCGTTGAGCGCGCGCAGTCGGAAGATGTTGTCATCAGTGAGGAAGGACCGGGAGAGCGTGGCGTCCTCGAATGCCCGCGACCCTTCCGGAATACCGTCGAGGTACTTGTCGGTCAACATGCCCTGTCCGAGCGGCGAGAACGCGATGACGCCCATCCCCTCTTCGGCGGTCACGTCAAGAAGTCCGCCTTCGACCCATCGATTGAGCATCGAATATGAGGGCTGGTGGATCACCGCGGGGGTGCCAGATGCTCGCAGGATCGCGGCCGCTTCCCTCGTCTTCGGAGCGCTGTACGAAGAGACACCGACGTACAGGGCCTTCCCTTGATGCACGGCGCTCGTAAGAGCGCCCATCGTCTCTTCGAGCGGCGTCGTGGCGTCGAACCGATGCGAGTAGAAGATGTCGACATACTCGAGATCCATCCGCGTAAGGCTCTGGTCGAGGCTTGCAAGCATGTACTTGCGCCCTCCCCCACCCTGGCCATAAGGGCCTGGCCACATGTCATATCCCGCCTTGGTGGAGATGACCAGTTCGTCGCGATACGGGCGAAGGTCTGATTCCATGATCCGCCCGAAGCTCTCCTCGGCCGTTCCGTACTCCGGCCCGTAATTATTGGCGAGGTCGAAGTGTGTGATCCCCCGGTCGAAGGACCTGAGCAGCATCTCTCGTGCCGTTTCGAGCGGCGCTCTGCTTCCGAAATTCTGCCACAGACCAAGGGTGATCCTCGGCAGATCCAAACCGCTACGCCCGCACCTCGCGTATGGCATTGTCTCGTATCGGTCTTCACCCGCTCGGTACATCTGAACTCCTGACTTGTTGCGGACGTCTGGCGCCGATCCAGCCGATATCTTGCTTGTTTCGTCGCCGGACTCCTGATAGTAGGATGGTTCCGTGCTGGCCATGATGCAGAAGGAATTCCGTGAGTTGCGTCGTGATCGACGCACGATGGCGATGATCGTCGTCTTCCCGCTGATCATGCTCCTCATCTTCGGCTACGCAGCTACGTTCAACGTGGACACCATCCCCACCGCGTTCGTTGGTCCTGGCGCACAGCAGGCAGCAGATCAGGTTTCATCTGCACAGGGCGCAGAACTCTTCGAGATCGTCATCGTTGATCCGTCGGGAACATCGAGCACCGCTCAGGATCTGCTCCGTGACCGCAAGGCACAGGTGGCGATCGCGACCGACTCCCAACCGCCGGTTGCCTACATCGATGGATCAAGCATCTTTGCTGCCCAGGCGGCGAATGCCGCGCTCGGCCAACTCGGGGACCAGGTCACTGTCGAGATCCTCTACAACCCGGATCTCACAACCTCATGGGTCCTCATCCCCCCACTCATCGGGTACATCCTCATGTTCATCGGCACGGTTGTCGCCTCGATCGGCCTCGTCAAGGAACGAGAGAACGGCACACTCGAACAGCTTGCGGTGATGCCGTTGAGTCCGGGGTCGGTGATCTTCGGGAAGGTGGCCCCTTACTTCATCATCGGGGCGATAGATCTCGCTGTCCTGACGATCCTGTCGATGATCCTGTTCGACATCCCATTCGTGGGAAGTGTGCCCCTGTTCGCCGCAGGTGCAGGCCTGTTCCTGCTTGTGGTTCTCGGCGTGGGTGTACTGATATCGACGGTGTCCCGCAACACGGGACAGGCGATCCAACTCGCCATCTTCTTTCTCGTGCCCCAGATCCTGCTGTCCGGCATGATCTTCCC
>JAMBLL010000218.1 GCA_023336765.1 Actinomycetes bacterium
GAGACATCCGCTCGTCGAGGCTTGTGATCGACGCTTCGAGTTCCCCACGGTGCCCGCCTTCAACCCGAGCGGACTCCCCATCCACAGGGCAACGCCTGGCGGTCATCGTCGGGTGGGCCTCGATCTCACACAGTGCTACGAGCAATACAAAGACATCGCACAAACCCGGCTACTTCACCGTCCGGGCTCCGAACAATGGTGGAGGCGAACACCATGTGCAACACCGGCCCCTGACGATCGCCATGCACCGATACAGACGTACCACCCAAACTCCGAGTCGTGCTACGTTCTACGTACTTCGTCATACCTTCCGAACCAACTCCCCACTCATTTCCGAACAACCGGTAATGTGCCTGGGACGGGTCAAGAGATGGGATAGGGATGCCCCGATGACGAGGTCGAGCAGGATCATCAAGAAGCTGGCGGCGTGGGCAATCGCTGCTCTCTATCAACGTGTGGAGGTTCGTCAGGCGCCGAACCTGACGGCCGAAGGGCCGGAGCTCGCCAACTCGAGCCACTTCGGTGGTTTCACCGACCCTCTGCTCCTGGTCTACGCCATGGATCGTGTCCCACGCTTCGTTGCGCGCGATGTGATCTGGAAGTACCCCGTGGTGAAGAGCATCATGAAATGGGTGAAGGCGATTCCGGTGCATAAGTCCGACGATGGCGGCGCCACATCCAACGACACGATGTTCGCATCGACGTACGCAGCCCTCGAGGAGGGCGACCTGATCACGATATTCCCTGAGGGCATCACGGTCGACGACCCATCCATTGCGAGCATCAAGACCGGTTCTGCCCGAATCGTCCTCGGCGCCCGAGCGGCCGGTGTGAGCGGTATCAAACTGCTGAGTGCTGGCATCCACTATGAGAACAAGGCTGCGCTGCGATCTGCGGTGTTCATCGACATTGGGTGGGCCATCGACCTCGACGACTTCGTTTCCGGGTTCGTTTCGTCAGGTGATCCTGAGGACGCAACCAATAGAGACCTCGTGCGGGCCCTCACAGATGTTATGGAGGTGAATCTCAGGGAAGCAGCGCCGGACTTCGAGAGTTGGGCGATTGCACGTTCGCTGAGTGCGGCATCGGATGTGGCATTGCGCACCAACAAAGATAGGGACGGGATCGAGGTGGGACACGGCGACAGAGAGCGTTTGGCCCGTCTGCTCGACGAGTCCCCCGAGCCCGATCGCGTCGCCGTGAGCGATGCCATGGATGCATACCAGGCAGACCTGGACGCCATGGGATTCAACGATGAGATGCTGATGTCCGGTATGGCAAAGCCATCATCGTTCTTTGCCTACCTGATCATGTCGCTCATCATCGGACTCCTGCTCATTCCTTTCGCCCTGGCAGGTCTGATCGTCAACGCGATTCCGATGGTGCTGGTGGGGCTTATCGGGCGCCTCAAGGTCTCTGATGCAATGATGGCAACCGTCAAGCCGATCGGTGCGATTCTCGTCTTCGGCATCACATGGGGTTTGTGGGCGTTGTATGGATGGTCCGTGGGCGGACTCAATGGACTTGCGGGGATACTGCTCCTGTTACCCGTGTTTCTCTTCGCGTTGATAGCGATCTTCGAGCGGGGCATCCTCGTGGTGGCTGCTATCCGGGGGTTCAGCCGGTCGAGGTCGTTCGCCAATGTCTACGGCCAGATCCAGCACCACCGACGAGCCGTCGTGGAGGCAGTGGCAAGGGCCGCGTGATCAGCGAAATCTCTTAGCTTCCGACGCGGCCCTGGTCTATCGCTTCTGAGCGGCGGACCTCACTCGCTCTTAGACGTTCTTCGATGCGAACCATCTGGTCATCCGAGACGTTGGTGAATCCGTAGGCGAGCCGAATGAACTGGGCGAGGTCTGCGCGGTAGTCGTGACCGGTCGAATAGAACTCGCCTGGGATAACGGTTGCGGCGTTCTTCGTATCGATCAATCCCTGCCACAGGGCGATCCCCGGAAGCCATCGCTGATAGGGATTCGTGCCACGACCTCTGTTGACAGGTTCGAGCCACTGCGGCATGCGATACGCATCAGCAGGTGTGAACTTTGTCACCGGGTCGTTGTCGTGATTGAGGAAGGTTATCCGAGGACCTGGCTGCGCGGGATCCGCAGAATCGAGGTAGTGGTCGTAGTTGTCATAAACAACCGTCCCTTCCTGTTCAGTCAACGTTTCAAAGAGTGGGGATCCGTAGGGTGTTCCAACCCACAGGGCTGCGTCAATGATGAGTTCATCGACGTCGGAAGCAAGGCTGACTCCGTTCTGAGACGTAAGGGCTCCGAGGCTCTCGCCGTATGCGACCAGGGTGATGTCACGTCCGAGGCGTTCGATCTCGTCGCGCAGTCGGACGAGGAGTTCGGCATAGAGGGCTGTTGCCCCCTCGATGCGGTTCATCGAGAGCATCGATGGGAGACCGCCGTACTGGACAGCGATCGTGGCGACGTTGCCCATCGCCATCAATTCGGCCGCCTCTATGGCGATGTAGTTGACGTAGCCTGTACCGGCCGGTGATGCCGCGATAATCAGTGACTTGTCAAAACCGCCTGCCCGTCGGAATTCCTGGATGGCGAGTTCCAAACGATCGTCCTGGGAGATCGCACTGTCCATTCCAACGTACGTTCTGACCGGGTCCGACACCGAGGGTGCACCCATGACATCAACGAAGGCGTCGGGAGGCGTGATCTCTGAAACAAGCCTGCGACCCTGGAGACCGAGAGTGTCGTATCCAGCGAGGCTGAACGTGCTCCCCGATACGGTTGATGCATCGGGAGCGGTGGCATAGGCGATCTCTGTCTGGGCGTTCGAAGCTTCGATTCCGGCCAGTGTCCTCGAACCCGCAACGCGCATGGCAACACCAAGAACACCGATCGTAGCGACCCCGCCGACGATGGAAAGGACGAGGCCTGTTCCCCTGGAGGAAGAAAGCCTTCTGGGTAGGCGTGCGCCAAGGTAGACGACACCTGCCAGCCCAGCGACCGCCGCGTTCAATCCTGCGGCGATCCCGATCGATGTAAGGATGTACCGGGCGTCGGGTTCATCGTCGCGGTGGGAGAGGGCAGACTGGACATCGGTCGCACTGCCCATGGCTACGGCGGCGGCCGTCGTGAGTTTCCCGAAGGGAGTAGTTGCTTCCGCGGCGAGACCCGAGAGTGTCAGAGAGCCGATGATTTCGCCACCCATCTCGACCCATCCTGCTGTTTCGGAGTGTGGTGCATCCTCTGGATCGAGTTGGGCACGCAGCATCTCAGCAGAGCGGATACCCGCGGTCGCCAGGCCAGCAAGCCTCAACCCCGAAGATGATCCGAAGAATGGGATGAACCTGACGAGCCGTCCTGAAACAGCACCAGCGAGGAACCCTGTGAGGAAACTTCCACCCGTGATGAGGCCCTGATCTATGCCAGATCGGGGCATGAGGCTTGGCTCGTAGGACTTCACAGCGAAGCGAACGCCGGTGATCGCACCGGATAGGAGGACTGATCGTTTGAGGTATGCCATGTCAGGATCTTCCTTGGTCGTCTAGATGCGATATCGAACAGTAGTGCACGCCGTGTGGTGGCAGGAAACGAGACGGTCGGTCATGGCGCTGGCCCGGTCTCAGGACTCTGGTGGAATCCCGCACAGGTCGTCGAGGGCCTCGAGACCGAGCTCTTCGATGGCGCGCTCGGGGTCGGTGATGACCAACTGGACATGCTCGTGGACCAGTTCGATGTTGGCGATCCGACCTGGCTTGCCATCATCTCTGTACTTGAGGTGATACTCGGGTGGGATGAACCGGATGGAAACGACATTCTCGAGGTCGACCTTTGGCAGAAGCTCGACGAGTTGTGGCAACGTCTCGACCGGGATATCGGTGATCATGGTCTCCTTGATCACTTCGGCGAACTTGCCGAAGTTCAGGAGGAGATCAGTCGGGTCTGCTTGTTCCATCATCGCTTCGATGACACACCTCTGCCTGCTCATACGAAAGTAGTCACTGTCCTGATTTCGGGACCGCGAGTAAGCCAAAGCAAGGTGTCCATCAAGGGTCTGCAACCCTGGTTGGATATCGATCCGCTCCGTTGTAGTTCCGTCCTCGTTCGGGTACTCCTCATCGAGAACTGCCGTGGGCACGTATATCTCAACGCCACCAAGCGCATCGACGATATCGACGAAGCCATCGAGGTTCACCATGGCGTAGTAGTGGATCGGGATGCCGAGAAACTCGCTGATGACCCCTTTCACTGCGTTCTCCGATGGCGTGCCGGGCCCAGGGAAGGCATCGGGGTACCGTTCGCCAGCAACCCAGAGTTCATTGATCAATTCCGGGTAACAGTCGCAGTCCCAGACACCCATGCCAGCGGGAAGTGGCGCTTGGGTCCAGTTTCGCGGCACGGAGAACATCGCCGTCTCGCCTGTTTCAGGGTCGATCGAAACCGTGATCATCGTATCGGTGCGTATCCCCGTTCGGCCTTCGCCAAAGTCCCCACCGATGAGCAGGATGTTGAGCCTGTCAACGCCGTCCCATGGATCACCCTGGGACACCACGACGGTCTCATCCGTGAGCGCGCCGTCGTCTTGAATAATCGTCGCCCCCGTCTCATCGGTCGCAGGCGGTGCGGGCGCCACGGTGTTGGTCGTTGAAGCACCTGCGGTGTTGCTGCCGAAGACCGACGTGATCAAGTCGTACTGGACGACGTCGTAGTACGCGAACACGACGTGTGGAGTTACCAGCATGAGTCCGATCGCGATGGTGCCGACGACCAGGACGTTCCGCGAAGTGTCCCCGGATTCTCCTTCAGGGACCTTGGCAGTGTGGTAGGCGTCGCCAGCGGCCCAAAGGCGATAACCGAGCAGAATGATGTTGCCGATCATCATGAGGACCAGCGAGGTCGGTTGAATCCACGCTGTGAGGATCGAAACCTTGTTTCGGAAGAAGAACGCCAGGATGGCGAGGATCACAATGTCGATGATGAGGAGGTTGCGGGCCTTCCTACGATCCCCGGCGACGAGTTGGCCGACGCCGGGAACAAAACCGGAAAGCACGGCGGCAATGAGCGGTCGCGCTTTGGTCGTGGTGGGCTGAGCAGTCATCGTCCACGATGGTAAGAGCACGGACCAGATAGTCCTTGCATTGTGGACCGATTGGCACCTGCTCGCTGGTGCCCGCCGTTATGCTCCTGCTCGCCGATGTGAGGAATCGTGGCCGAAGACGAACAAGCCCAGGGATCTGAAGAAGAACCAACAAA
>JAMBLL010000219.1 GCA_023336765.1 Actinomycetes bacterium
GCCGGCTACCTTGTCGGGTTCATCGCGGCTGGCTGGGTGGTCGGTTATCTCGCCGAGCGCGGCAAGGACCGGGCCATAGATTCAGCGCTCCCAGCGTTCCTGGCAGGCAGCACGATCATCTACGTCTTTGGCGTCACCTGGCTCCTTGTATCTGTGGCATCGATATCCACGTTGAGCCAGGCACTCACGATCGGGTTCTTCCCGTTCGTGATCGGTGACGCCGTCAAGATCCTGGCTGCGGCACTGCTCCTGCCTGCCGCATGGAAGATCGTCGACAGACTCAGAGACTGAGTTGAGGTCGAGTTGGCGAATCAGATGCCAGAGAACACGTATCAGATTCGCCCCTTCGGACGGGTTGAATCACAAACGTGCGGGCCGAGCGTGAGAGCTACATGGTCGTCGTGGAAATCATCCGATGCGTGGTAAGTCGGTCGTTCAACCACGAAGCTCACACCGCGGTCACCAATCCTCTCAGCCGACCCACTCCCATCGCTGCTTCCCCTCGTGCGGCCGCCCGAAGACAATGAGAACTCGAGCCGATCAACCTATAGGGGCCAATGGCTTGTGGACGGTCGAGCGATCATGAATGGTGAACGTACCGCTCAACGATCTGACGGGCGTACCCAAACAGGGTTCGGGCTTTGCGCTGGTCAAGGAGCAAAGCAGGGAGCGACGAACTTGAACTGCTCGGCCATGGCACCCACGAAGAATCCCTGTACCAACTCCGACCCCGTGGTGCCATTTGACTGCGTCAGAGTTTGGTTCGCACCCCCTGCTGAGATGTAAAGATCGAGGTTCGGCTTGTAGATCGTGAGCGCACGCTGCACGTGATCATTCGGCGATCCCGCGTAGCTCTGGCTTGGCGCCGAACCGCCGTAGTCGACCGTGTCGACGGAATTGGCAGCGGCCAGTATCCCTCTCCGCGTCAAGTCACGTTTGGAAATGGCGACAGAAAGAACCTTGTGCATGGTGACAGCATCGTTCCATCCCACTATGTAGCCATCGCTCGGACGGCGGTCAGGAAACGCTGCCGTGAGGGCGGTCATCATCTCATTGTTCCCTATCGTGTCGTCTCCCCAACCGACCGTGTAGGCGGACTGGTAGTACACCGTGCCATAGAGTTCGGCAACAGGCAGATCGAGCAATCTCGAGTCGTAGCTCGGAATCGAGCCGGTGAACAAGCCTTCGTACCCGATGCGCGACGCACCTGCAAGGATCTCGGAACCGAGTGACGGATTGGTTGCCAGGAATGTCCAGTCTGCTTTCGAATCAACGATTCCCTGGATGATCGGAGTGATGGCCTGGCCAGGAACAACTTGGCCCGTGCCGTCGTACACAAGATCCATTCCATAGAATGCGACAGCCTTCTTGACGCCCGCAGCGGCGTCCCTACCGTACGCGTCGTCGAATGTCACAAGAGCAATTGACTTCCCACCCATCTCGTTCACGAAGTCCAGGATGTTCATCGCTTCGATGCAGTAGTTCGTGTTCTGCTCGAGCATGACACCACTGTCCACTGCTGGTATGGCCCAACCCGAGTACCAACTCAGCGGAATCACCAGCATCGAGTCTTCCTTGTACAAATCCAGCGCTTCGAAGTTCGCCGCGGACCCCGTCGACAGGCTGATCGCAGCCACATCGTCGCGCATCTGCATGTACTTCTCGAGATGCTGATCGGCGTTCGAGTTGGTGTCCTCAACGATGTACGAGACGGTCCATCCGTCGATTCCCCCCGCCTCATTCACACCGTCCCAGTAGACCGAATGAGCAGCAACGATGTCGGTCTCCAGCGACGCGAACAACCCGGTCTGATCTGCGAGCATCCCGATGGAGATCGTCTTGGTATCCGGATCGACACCGACTCCGGTCAGAACGCCATCGCTCGCGACCGGCTCATGGCTGGTGGTTGTCGTCTCGGGAGTGACTGAAGTGGTGGTCCCCTCGGAGCTCTCGGTCGACAACGGTTCGGAGGTGGTGCTGCAGGCAGATACCACCAAGAGAATCGAGATCGCAATAACAGGAAGCTCCAGTGGTCGTCTCACTGTTTGGGTCCTTTTTGAATCGTTGTCTCCAGCTGGAGGGAGGGTAGACACCCGAACGGGACTTGGCGGGGTCCGCCGGAAGAGCATCTCACATATCGAGTCATGCGTACGCCCGGGAACCTCTGATCCATGGCTCTGGACCGGAAGTGTATCCGGGTCGACACCTACCGAGCAGCAGCCTGTCGGCGATGAGATGGGAACGACGGCTCAAGGAAGGGGGCGGTACTGGTACCGCCCCCTTCCCCTGGTATTCACTGGACCCTATCAGCCTGCGCAGGCGGTCGTGAAGTCGAATGCCTCGGCAGTTGGACCCACGAAGAAGTCCTGCACCACCGCAATGCCTGTTGGCTGTGTCACATCCACAGCACCAACCAACGACATGCGGGGGAACTGCGTGTTCGGGTCTCCACCGAAGTCCCGATCAGGCATCATGCCGTCATAGCTGACACTCGAGAGCGCGCCAGCAGCTCCCGCGATACCCGCCTTGGTCAGGTCGCCACTGGCATACGCCTGATCGAGGGCAGCCTTCAGCCCGTACTGAGATACCCAACCAGAGACGAAGAAGTCATTGGTTTCCTCGTCGGTAATACCCCCTGCGGCCAGTGTCTGACGCATCGCTTCATGACCAGGTGAGTCGTATGCCCATGGTCCGACGAACGCTGACTGGAAATACAGTCCTGCCTCGAACGCGGGAGCTGCAGGCGTTCCCAGGAGGGCAACGTTCCAGCTCGGTGCTGCACCGATGAATAGGTTCGTGGCACCTTGTGCAGCGGCACCACCAACGATGGCCGCGGTCTCTGACGGACCTGTCACAAGATACACGATGTCAACCGGGTCAGAGAGAACAGCTTGGATTGCTTCGACCTGGGCTTCATCTCCGCCTGCTGATATCGGAATGACCGTTGATTCCCACGCAACTTCGACACCATTCGCTTCAGCTGCCAACTTGACACCCGCGGAATAATCCGCGCCATAATCGTTGGGAATCGCCAGGATCCCAACACGTGTCGGGGTCGGTCGGCCCGCAGCAGGCACAGCCTCCATCGACCAATCGAAGGCATTCATCGCCTCGAAGCAGTAGTTCGTGCCGAACTCGATGATCAGACCCTTGTCAAGCTCGTCGAACGCCCAGCCTGACCACCATGACATAGGTGCCGCAACCGTGCTGTCTCGTGCCATGTCATCGAGTGCTGCGATCGACTGGGACGTGCCGAGGCTTTGTCCGACAGCAGCGATCTCACCAGCGATGTCGTTGTACTGCTGAACGAACACCTCAGGGCTGTACTGCGTGTCCTTGGTGAGGTCGTCCGGCATGGCTACATCGAACGCGCCACCGATACCGCCAGCGGCATTCGCAGCTGCCCAAAAGGCGCGTTGTGCACCCACCAACGCAGGTGATGCGGACTGGAAGGGGCCAGACTGATCAGTCAGGATCCCGAGATAGATGCATCCATTGTCAGGGTTGCCTTCCGGACATGGTTCTGCCGTCACACCGATGTCAAACGCAACCTCGCCGCTGGTCTCAGCGGCTGTGGTCGTCGCCGCTGGTGCTGCTGTCGTTGTCGACGCAGCCGCGACCGTTGTGGTCGTCGCCGCTGATGCGCCTGTCGTGGTCGCCGCAGCGGCCGTTGTCGTCGTGTCATCGGAATCGGTGTTGCTACACGCCGCGGCCACAAGTGCCATGACCATGAACAGCATGCCGATCCGGATCCATTTTCGATTCATTTGATTATCTCCTTCTATCTCGGACGGGCCGAGGTGGTTTCATCATGGCATAACGGTGAACTCTTTGTCAGTACGAGAATGGGAACGCCTTCCAGTAGTTGCGGATTCGAATCCAGATCCCGTAGAGGCCAAGCGGTTCGACAATCAGGAAAGCAATGATCAACACCCCGAACAGGATGCGCTCTATCTGAGCGGACGTGAGCGGTGGCTCGCCGCTCTCGCTGCCGAGGCCGGGAATCCAACCCATGACCAGATCGATTGCATCCCCCAGGAACACCAAATCGATCAGCTTCGGTAGCAAGATGATGAAGAGCGCACCCATGATCGAGCCAGCAATCGAGGCCAGACCACCGATCACAACCATGGCGATGTACGCGATCGACAACAACAGGCTGAAACTGGTCGGTTCGATGAATCCCGTGATCGTGAACAGCAACGCGCCGGTGATCCCCGCGTAAAACGAAGAGATGGCGAAGGCGAGCGTCTTGTACTTGGTCGGGTTCACTCCCATGAGTTCAGCTGCTACGCCACGGTCTCTGATCGCAGCGAATGCACGTCCGTCCTTCGAACGAATGAGATTCTTTGCCAGTATCGCCATCACGACAAGGAACACCAGCATCAACCAATAGATCTGCTGCTCACGTGTGATGTTGAATCCGAGAACCTGCGAGTCGAGGTCGAAGCGATATCCGAACGCCGAGAGCGTGGCCGCCTCTCGTCCTCGCCCAACGCCGCCGGTCAATGCTGTCCAGTTCCTGAAGACGTGAGCACCCACGAACACCAGGCCCAACGTGACGAGCGCAAGGTACAGGCCTTCGAGCCGGAACGCGATCGGTGCAATGATGACACCAGCGAGCGCGGCCACCAAGCCCGCGGCAGGGAGCCATATCACCATGGGGAGATCGAAGCCGATCAGCTCGACACTTCCATCTGCTGCCAGGACAGCGGGGCTCCCGAGGGCGGTTGCGGTATATGCGCCAACCCCTATGAAGAACGCCTGACCGAGCGATACCTGACCCGCGAATCCGGTGATGATGTTGAGACCGATGGCACCAATCGCGGCAACGAAGGCTGTGGCGAAGAGGATCAGCCAGCTACGTCCGTCGACCAATGATACGAGGAACAGCGGGAGAAGGATCGCCGCCACGATGAGTATGGCGAGCCAGACACGCTGGGGAGTTGTCGGAAATATCGCGCTCTCATGCTTGTAACTCGTGAACCTGGAGAGGTGGCTCATATTCGTTCCACCTCCTTCGTACCGAAGATGCCGTATGGTCGAAATATGAGGACGATGACCATCACAAGGTACGGAACAACTTGGGAGAAGTTGTCTCCAAGCCATGGAACGTATCGCGCCTGATATGTCGAGGTGAAGGATTCTGCAAGACCGATGATCAACGCTCCGACGATAGCTCCACCGATGGAATCAAGGCCACCAACGACTACAACTGGAAGCGCTTTGAGCGCGATGAGGTAACTCGATTGTGAAAGGCCCGTGAACGATGTAGCAGCGAGTACACCTGCAACACCGGCGAGCGATCCACCGATGATCCACGCAAGGGATGCAACCCGACCGACGTTCACACCTTGGGCAAGAGCCACTTCCTGATCGAACGATGATCCCCGCATTGCAAGGCCCCACCGCGTCCGGTTGAAGAAGACGACCAGAGCAACGACTGCAACTGTCGCGGTGAAGACGATGGCAAAGACTCGCGGCTGGATGACAACACCGCCTACGCCGGCGAGATCACCGAAACGCAGCGGCGTGCTGCCCCAGGGCAGCGAAGGGGCACCGAATCCTTCTGACGTCGACGTACCGATCGCGCGGATGTTCACGCCTATAAGGTCACCGACAATGACACGAATAGCGATGTCGAGTCCGATTGTCAGAATGGCCACAGCGAACACTGGCTTGCCGACCATCGGACGCAGTACAGCGCGCTCTGTCAAGTAGCCAACGAAGCCCGACAGGAGAATCGCCACCGCAATACCGACCCAGAACCCAAATCCCAGGGTTATCGACACGTATGAGGCCAGGTACGCTCCCATGATCAGCAGGGCGGGTTGCGCAAAGCTGAGGACCTGGGTTGATTTGTAGATGATCACGAAGCCGATCGCGATGAGTGTGTAGATTCCCGCGAGCGAAATGCCCTCTATAACAGCCTGGAGGAATCGTGATGTCTCGATGGAGAACGCTCCAAAGGTGACGACAACATCGAGACTGGAGCTGATCATCGGTACAGCGCCTCGATCTCGTCGGCGAACTGTGACACGATGACGGACCTCTTCACCTTCATCGTTGCCGTGAGTTCACCATCCTCATGGTCGAGTTCCTTCGTCATGAAACCGAACTGTTTGATCTGCTCGACAGAAGCGAGTTGGCCATTCGCTTCGGTGATGACCCTCTGGATCAGTTCGCGCACCTCGGGTTTCTCTGACAGGTCACGATAGGTGGTATGTGCCAACCGCTTGCGCTGCGCCCACTCGCTCGTCGCATCGAAGTCGATGGCGATCAGTGCTGTGACGTATTTTCGCCTGTCCCCGATTACGACCACCTCACCGACGTACGGTGACATCTTCACGAGGTTCTCGATCTCCGACGGCGAGATGTTCTTGCCGCCAGCCGTGATGATGATGTCCTTCAGCCTGTCGACGATCTTCAGATTTGATCCGTCCCACTCCCCGACATCACCGGTGTGCAACCAGCCGTCGGCATCGATCGTTTCGGCTGTGGCCACTGGTTTGGCCCAGTATCCAACGAAGACACCGGCATGTCTGACAAGAATCTCACCTGTCGAATCGTCGAGCCGGATATCGACCTCATCGTAAGGCTCGCCCACCGTTCCAAGGATGACCCGGCCAGGGCGGTTGGTCGTCGAGATCGCGGCGTTCTCAGTCATTCCATATGCTTCATACACCGGAACTCCAATGCCCATGAAGAACTCGATGATCTCTGGCGCGATCGGTGCGGCGGCAGTGATGCCGTGCCGACACCGTGAAAGTCCGAGCCGTTCCTTGAGCGCCCGGAACAAGAAGATGTATCCAAACCAGTACTGGATGCGAGTTCCAAGAGTCCACGCACCGCCGTTGGCTGCGAGCTTTTTCCCGATTCGGCTTGCTGTCTTCATCCAGATGGAATAGTTCAGTTTCTTGAATCGAGAAGCGGAGGCCATCCTGATAAGGATCCCGGCGTGCATCTTCTCCCATATGCGGGGAACCGCCTCGAATATGGTCGGCTGGATTTCTCGCATATCCGTATTGAGAGTGTCGAGTGACTCACCGAAATTCGTAACCGTTCCTGCGGAGGCATTGAGCCAGTGACCGAAGGCCTTTTCGTACACATGGCAGAGCGGCAGGAACGAGATGAGGTCATCGTTCGGGCCCGGTGCCGGATCTACAAACCCGCCACTCGAGCCCAGCAACGCACATGCGAAGCCCACATTTCCGACAGAGAGCATGGCACCCTTCGGCGGTCCCGTCGTGCCTGATGTGTAGATCAGATACGCGATGTCGTCAGGTTCAACTTCAGCCATCTTTCGCGGCAGCAATCGGGCGTCGGCCAAACGATACTCATCGCCCATCTCGACAAGCTCATCCCAGGACATCAGGATCTCATCGTCATAGCGATTCGTCCCTCTTGGCTCGACATAGATGATGCGTTCGAGCTCGGGGAGGTTCCCCCTCACCGCAAGGGCTTTGTCAACCTGCTCCTGATCTTCGGCGATCAAGATCTTTGATGCGCTGTCGGCCATGAGGTACTCAACCTCCGCTGCCGGGTTGGTGGGGTACAAACCCATACACGTGGCGCGAATCACCGAACACGCAGCATCTACGATGATCCATTCAGGGCGGTTCTCGGACTGGATCGCCACCCTGTCCCCCGGCTCGACTCCAAGCGCGATCAGACCGTAGGCCACGGCCTCGATCTGCATCCAGTATTCACACCACGTGATCTCCCGCCAGATGCCAAGCGACTTCTGTCTCACAGCCACGTCATCTGGCGTGTCATTCGCCCGGTGTTGGATCATTGAAGCAACGGTTGAGACTTTGGCGATCCGCTTCACTGCCTCTGTGGTCATAGGTTCGACTCCATGTGGGTCTCAACGACTGCATGTGGTTTGCCCAGGTACGCGTTGATGACATCCTCGTTCTCCTGGATCTCGCGTGGCTTTCCGATCGCTATCGGTTTGCCGAAGTCGATCGCCAGCACGGTGTCAGCGAGATCCATGACGACCCTCATGTCGTGTTCGACAAGGATCATGCCGATGCCAAGCTCTCGTTTGATATCGGTGATGAACCTGGCCATGTCCTCGGTCTCTTCGGTATTCATACCCGCAGCCGGTTCGTCGAGGAGAAGGAGCTTCGGCGACATTGCCAGAGCGCGGCCGAGTTCGACTCGTTTCTGGATGCCGTAGGGCAGCATGGCAACATACGACTTTCGCACAAGTTCGAGTTCAAGGAACTGGATGATCGCCTCAACGACCTCACGGTTCTCTGCCTCGATTCGTTCGGCCTTACCGACTCTGACCATCGCCGAAACGAATCCGTAGCTAAGCGATGAATGCCGACCAAGCATGAGGTTGTCAAGCACGGTCATGTTGGGAAACAGCTCGATATTTTGGAACGTTCGCGCCATACCCATCGAGGCGATCTTCCATGGCTTGGTGTTGATGATGCTGTTCCCCAGGAACCTGATCGCCCCCCCCTGAGGCCGGTACACGCCGGACAGGCAATTGAATATCGACGTCTTCCCAGCACCATTTGGCCCGATGATGGCGAAGAGTTCGTGGTTCGATACCTGAAACGAGACCCCATCAACCGCCTTTACGCCCTCGAAGGAGAGATGGATGTCATCAACTTCGACGAGCGGCCCTGACCCATTCCAACCAGCATCTGGAAGCGCTTCGCCAAGGAGAGTTGTCCTCATGCCGACCAGCGCTTCTTCCGGCGATAGTGCTTCACATCGCGGAGCGACATCACATCAGCACTCTCTTCCACCAAACCGAGGTAGAACTCCCGAATGTCAGCATCTTCGAGAAGCTCCTTCGACGGCTTGTCCATGACGATCTTGCCCGTTTCCATGACATAGCCGTGGTTCGAGATCGACAACGCCATCACTGCATTCTGC
The DNA here is from genome assembly GCA_023336765.1 of Actinomycetes bacterium. Classification (GTDB taxonomy): domain Bacteria; phylum Actinomycetota; class Acidimicrobiia; order Spongiisociales; family UBA5794; genus JAMBLL01. The sequence goes on from JAMBLL010000219.1 coordinate 8,896, forward strand.
TCTACAAGCAACACGGAGGTCCCCTGCTCGTTGATCTCCACGATGAGATCGCGAATCTGTTCGATCAGAAGCGGTGCAAGCCCGAGGCTCGGTTCGTCGAGGAGGAGGTAACGCGGCTCCGACATCAGAGCGCGACCGATCGCAAGCATCGTCTGCTCGCCGCCCGACAGGTACCCGGCGGTCGCCTTTCGACGTTCCTTGAGAATCGGAAAGAGCCCGTAGACCCTCTCGAGGTTCGATGACGCCGCGGAGTGCTCAGTGTGTGCCCCGATCATGAGGTTTTCCTCGACCGTGAGCTCAGCCAGGATCCGCCGACCTTCGAGGACTTGGCTCACACCGGCCTCGACAATCCGCTCAGGCGAGAGACGTCCGATGTCCGCTCCATCGAGTGTTACGGTGCCCTTCGTGATCGCGCCGCCGTTGATGTCGAGGAGACCCGTGATACCACGGAGGAGGGTCGTCTTCCCCGCACCGTTCGCGCCGAGCAATGCCACGATCTGTCCGGAGGGAACATCCAGAGAAACACCACGTAGTACAAGGATGACATCCTTGTAGACGACTTCGAGGTTCTTGACGGAAAGCAGCTTGTTCTCTGGCACAGTGCGGCAGCCTACTACGCGTTCACAGTGCCTGCTCTGGCGTGATAATTACGGAAGATGTCAGGGTTCGATGCGTATACCGATGGTGATGAAGCGGCGAGCAACGAATGCCGGATCGGTCAACGACGCGTTCCCTGCCCCGTTGGCACCGGTCACATGAAAGTCCGAGAACGCCGCGGACTGGTTCACGAATAGCCCACCGGTGAGGTTGAATGCGACCGACACGCCAGCTTCGATCGCCGCGTCGATAACTTCGTTCATCGTCGACTCGTCGGCTGTGTACGCCAGCCACGTGATAGCCCCGCTGCGCAGCGCCGCTGACTTCGCGCGCTCGATCGAGTCCTCCGTTGACCGTGTTCTGACGATATAGATGACCGGCCCGAACATCTCATGGTTGTACACATCGGAATCGGCATCGACCTCGATGATCGTCGGCGTGCGCACAACCGCACCAGGAAAGTCCGGGTTGTCGATCGAGCGAGAACTTGAAAGCACAGTGGCACCCGCTCCAGCCTCGTCCACGCGCAATAGCGTCGCCTCTCCTTTGACGGCACCAAGTATCCCTGCGGCTCTGGCATCGTCGCCGAGCAATCCGTCGATGGCAGATACGAAACCAGACACAACGTCGTCGTACGGGACCATGTCGTCGCCCACCGCCACGCCCGTCTGTGGGATGAACACGTTCTGTGGGGTCGTGCACATCTGGCCCGAGTACATCGTCATCGACACCGACAGGTTCTTGAAGACACCAGCAAGGTCAGGTGCCGAATCAACGATGACCGAATTGACCCCAGCCTTCTCCGTGTAGACGTCAGCATGGTGAACGTTGTCCTCGAGCCAATTGCCGAAACCAGTGCCGCCCGTGTAGTCGACGATCCCTACCTCAGGGCTCATCACGAGGTCCTTCGCCACGAGGTTCCCTGGTGCATCGACGAGCAATTGGACAACATCGGGGGAGAACCCTGCCTCGGCGATCACCTCGCGCGCTGTCCGGACAACGAGGGCAAGCGGAAGGATCGTCTCTGGGTGAGGCTTCACGATGACAGCGTTCCCGCAAGCAAGGCTCGCAAAGATCCCCGGGTAGCCGTTCCATGTTGGGAAAGTGGACACACCGATCGTCACGGCCACACCGCGTGGACGTACGATCCAGCGCTTGTCGATGACCAGTGGTGGCCTTGATCCCTGTGGCTTCTCCCAACGCAGGTCCTCGGGCAGGCGCTTCTGCTCCGCATATGCGTATGCGACTGCCTCGAGTGCCCGGTCGAGAGCGTGGGGACCGCCTGCCTGGAACGCCATGAAGAACGCCTGACCGGTTGTGTGCATCACCGCATGACCCATCAGGAAGCTGGACGCGGAGAGGCGGTCCAGGATCTCAAGACACACGCCAGCGCGTTCGTCAGCCGAGGTACGTCCCCAATCCTTCATCGCTGAGGTCGCTGCCTCTATGACCGTTGCCACGTCGGTACGGGGATACGTGATGGCCAGGTCAACGCCAAACGGTGAGGACTCAGCAACGTCCATGTATCCGTCGTGTGCTTGGTCCGTAGCGAACTCCGTACCGAGGAGTTCGTTGAACGCTGCCTCTCCCTGGGCGCCAGCTTCGGCAGCGTACGCTTTGGGATGCTCAGGGTACGCGCTCCAATAGGTCCGCTCCCCCGTCGCGATCACGGCACGGTCAAGTAGTTCTTTGTGGTCGCTGTAAAAGTCGGGCACTAGAGATCCTTTCGGAGGAAGAGTTCACAGTAGACGGTCCTGAAGCCATCAGCCATCAGCCAAACGTAGGTCGTAAATCGTAAATCGTAAGTCGCCAGAAGATGAAGAGCAGAATCCGGGAACAGCTTTCGATCGGATGTGAGGACGAACACCGAACTGTCTATCGATTTACGATTTACGGTCTTCTTACTGTGAACTGTCTACTGATCTCTGTCTACTGTTCTTCTCATGATTGACGCTTATCTCCTCGACTATGTCCGTACGCCGATTGGCCGATTCGCCGGGGCTCTCGCCCCTGTACGGCCTGATGATCTCGCGGCGCTGACGATCTCGACCGTCGTCGAACGCAGCGGCATCGACCCCGCACGCATCGACGACGTGTACTACGGAGACGCGAATCAGGCAGGTGAGGACAACCGCAACGTTGCACGGATGGCATCACTGCTCGCTGGCCTGCCCGTTGAGGTCCCGGGGTCGACCATCAACCGATTGTGCGGCTCGGGCATGGAAGCGATCGGACTCGGAGCCCGTGCCATCAACGTTGGAGCCGCGGACATCATCGTCGCTGGTGGTGTGGAATCCATGAGCCGTGCACCCAAAGTGACGGCTAAGGCACAGTCCGCCTATGACCGCTCTGTCACCAGTTTCGACACAACGATCGGGTGGCGGTTCGTCAACCCGAAGATGCGCGAGCGATTCGGAACGGACGAGATGCCAGGGACGGCAGAGAACGTTGCGAAGGACTTCGATGTTTCCCGCGAGGATCAAGATGCCTTTGCAGCGCGGAGCCAGCAAAGACACAAAGCGGCAACCGACCGCGGCTTCTTCGATGGCGAACTCGTATCGGTTGCCGTGCCGCGACGTCGCAAGGATCCCATCATCGTTGAACGCGACGAGCATCCGCGACCAGACACGACCATCGACAATCTGGAACGGCTTCGGCCGATCTTCAACGACGGCACCGTAACCGCTGGAAACGCGTCTGGCATCAATGACGGGGCCGCTGCAGCCGTGGTCGTCAATGGCCGCGTGCTCGAAGATCTCGGGGTACAACCGATGGCCCGGATCGTTGGGATGGCAACGGCAGGAGTGGCACCTCGGATCATGGGTATGGGTCCGGTACCCGCCACCCGCAAGCTGCTGAACAGAACAGGCGTTCAGCTCTCTGATATCGATGTGATCGAACTCAACGAGGCCTTTGCGGCACAGGCACTGGCATGCCTTCGTGAACTCGGGCTGCCAGACGATGCCGAGAACGTCAACCCCAACGGCGGGGCGATAGCGATCGGACACCCGCTCGGGATGACAGGCGCCAGGCTCGTCGGAACGGTGTCACGGGAGTTGGCCGAACGTAGAGGACGTTATGGCCTCGCCACGATGTGCATCGGAGTGGGCCAGGGCATCGCAATGCTGCTGGAAAGAACCGACTGAATCGGGTCGAAGCGCCGTCCGTCGAAACGCCATCCGCTTTCCGCTCTCCGCAATGGAAGCTGCAGTCCTCGATTCTGGCTGACAGCTGAC
>JAMBLL010000220.1 GCA_023336765.1 Actinomycetes bacterium
CTTCGTACTACTGCCTCATGTCTCCCGTGTTCTCGCTGACCCCGCTGAAATCCGAAGTGCCTGCAACACTTGATCCTCGCTAGCATCACGCCTCGATCATGGCATCCACGACCGACCACAGCAGCCAGAACCTCAGCGGCCAGACCTTCCGAGGTGCCGACCTCGACGGCGCCGATTTCACAGGCGCTGATCTGCGCAGCGCTGACTTCACGGATGCCAGCCTCGTGAAGGCTGACTTCACGAACGCAAAGTTCGGCATCAGTCCGTTGGCTGCTGGCGTTCTTCTTGCCCTGGCCATGATTGTCTCGGCCTTGGCCGGGCTCTCTTCTGCGTATTTCATGCAGACAATGCGTGAACGCGTAGCCTCATTGGACTGGCAAAGCTTGACAGACTGGCAGGACAAGCTTGCGAACAGCCTCATCGTCATCGTGATCGTCACGTTCCTGGTGATACTCATCATGAAGGGTGCGGGTGTCGCGCTTCCGTCTCTCGTTGGGTTGATTGCGGTGGCATTCGTCGTCGACCTCACCATCGTTATCGCTGTGGGACAAGTCCATATCGAACGTGCACCTTTCCTCATCGGCCTCATGCTCCTGTTCGGGTTCGCGCTCATTGCAGGGATTCTCGGCAGGATCGTTGGTGGAGCGTTCGGGGCGTGGGCGATCGCCCTCATGTCGATTGTCGGAGGCCTCGTTGCCGGTAGCGTGGAGGGAGGATTCACCGCCGTCCTCGTAGGGGCCCTGCTCGTCGTTATCTCGAAACGAACACTCAAGGGCGACGGGCGCGATCGGCTCCTCAGGGATCTGAGTCACCGCATCGTTACCCGACACGGAACCCGTTTCACAGGAGCAGATATCTCCGATGCGACGTTCATTGGAACCAATCTCGTAGCAGCCGATATGACGGGGACTATCGACCACGGCACGGTCTGGGGACCTGGTCAGATACCACACCGTCTCGATTCCCCTCCCCGCTCCTTTGGTCCCAAGGTGACCCAAGCACAGGACAAGCATCAGGGAAGCGACCCGGTAGCCAAGTTCCTCTTTCGCGCAGCCAACTTCGGAGACTACGGTCGTGTCTCCGATCTTGTATCAAAGGACTTCGTCGCCTACCTCAACGGCCGCAAACTCAGCGGCGATGGCACTGCTGCTGCCGGGCACGGTCCGCGTCTACTCACCGAGATCATCGGGTTCCACGGCCACGTTGAAGACTCCTTCTGGCAGCTCTATGACGAGGTGGACGGGCCCACAGACCGGGATTCGAGTGCCGGTGACCGCCAGATAGCCATCCGGTTCGTCGTCAGCGGTGTCTTCGACGGTGCCCGCAAAGAGATCGAGATGGCTGGCTTCCTCAAGGTCACGGACAACAAGCTGAGCGAGCTGCGATTCGTCACCGACCTCACGACAGTCAACGAACTGCGTAAAGTCGCTGGACTCGACCCGCTCACATGACCGTGCCCTCGCGCGGATCACGAATACGCAGGTACTACCGGATACGACGCTGCCTCCGAGTCGTAATACGTCATACGTTCGACGTACTACGTTCCGAAGTTCGTGCCGAAACTGGCTATCTGAGACAAGCCACCACGAATACAATGGGGGGGGTAAGTTCGATAAGTTCAGCGTTGTAGCGCCAGATTCTTCTTTTTGGCGTGTCGAGAGGAGCCATCATGGCAGCCCAGTACGGAGAATATCGAGACGGTACCCCATTTACGGGGAAGGTCGGGAAGACGATCGACGATTCGACGGAGGCGTGGCCGGTTCCGAAGGCTGCAAAAGAGGGCGCGCCGAACGTTCTGTTCTACGTCCTCGACGACACCGGTTACGGCCAGCTCTCGCCCTTCGGCGGTCTGATTCCGACCCCGAACCTTCAACGCGTGGCAGATGCAGGTGTCATGTACACCAACTTCCACACGACGGGTCTCTGCTCACCGACGCGTACCTGCATCATTACCGGTCGCAACCATCACACCAATGCCATGGGCACCATCAGTGAGTGGTCGACCGGCTATCCCGGATACACGGGCATCATGCCGAAGACGCACGGGTTCCTCTCAGAGATCCTTGTCGACGAGGGGTACAACACGTATGCGATCGGCAAGTGGCATTTGTCCCCTTCCACCGATGAGACACCAGCTGGGCCCTTCGACAGATGGCCGCTCGGGCGTGGATTCGAGCGCTACTACGGCTTCCTCCCCGGCGAAACGGATCAGTGGTACCCGGACCTCACCTACGACAACCATGCTCATACTCCCCCGGCAACCCCCGAGGAGGGATATCACCTCTGCAAAGATCTTGCAGACATGTCGATCGAGTTCATCGGCCAGGCTAAGAACATTTCCGCAAGCAAGCCGTTCTTCCTGTACTACTGCCCCGGAACGGGCCATGCACCCCACCACATATTCCCCGAGTGGTCGGACAAGTTCAAGGGCAAGTTCGACATGGGTTGGGACGAATACCGCAACATCGTCTTCGCGAATCAGAAGAAGATGGGCATGTTCGAGCCAGGCACGGTGCTCTCGCCACCGGACCCCGACGTTCCTGCATGGGACACCTTGTCGGACGACGAGAGGAAGCTCTACGCGAGGATGATGGAGGTCTACGCGGGGTTCCAGGCCTACCAGGATGAGCAATTCGGCCGTATCTTGGACTACCTCGAGGACATGGGTGAGTTGGAGAACACGTTGATCATGTTCATCTCGGACAACGGTGCCAGCCCTGAGGGAGGCGAACTCGGAGCGATCAACGAGTACGACTTCTTCAACTTCAAGCCTGAGGATCTCGCGTTCAACATGTCGAAGCTCGATGTGCTGGGGACAACAGAGACCTACAACCACTACGCGTGGGGTTGGGCACATGCTGGGAACACGCCGTTCCGTCGCTGGAAGAAGGAGACGTTCAGAGGCGGCACAACAGACCCGTTCATCATCTCATGGCCCGCGAAGTTCACCTCGAAGGGTGAGATGCGGCATCAATATGGTCACGCGATCGACATGGTTCCGACGGTGCTCGACCTTCTCGGGATCGAGAACCCCGAATCGATCAAGGGCGTCGAGCAGTCTGACTTCAATGGCATCAGCCTGAAGTCAACCATCGACGACAACCACGCGAGGCAAGACGAAACCGTGCAGTACTTCGAGATGTTCGGCTGTCGTTCCATCTACAAGGATGGATGGCGAGCTGAATGCGGATACCCCGGCGCTAACTATGTCGAGGGAGAGAAGAACGGTTTCGTGATGGGTCAGGCGATCCACGCTGACGATCTCGAGAAGCTCGACAAGACCTGGCAGCTGTTCAACCTGAAGGATGATCCGGCGGAGTCGAACGACATCGCAGCCGAGCATCCTGACAGGCTCAAGGAACTGATCGACCTGTGGTGGAGTGAAGCCGAGAAACACGATGTGCTGCCTCTCCAGGGCACGATGGGCCAACGGTTCAACTACCCACGGCCGATGCCTGGAGATTCTCTGACGCACTTCGTCTTCTACGACGGCGCGATCGTTCCCTCTGTGGTGCAACCAGTGGTATACAACCGGTCGCACACGATCGAATCGAAGATCACGGTGCCCAAGGGCGGTGCGAACGGAGTGATCTACGCCACAGGTGGCAACACCGGCGGCTACTCGCTCTTCGTCAAGGACAACAAGTTGCACTTCACGTACAACTACCTCACGCGCACGTTCTACCGGTGGGTTGCAGATGATGTATTGCCTGAAGGTGACGTGACGATTCTCTATGAATTCGAGACGACAGGCAAGGGTGACCTGATGAAGGGGAACGGAGCACCAGGCACAGCGACCATCTATGTCAACGACAAGGAGGTCGGTTCCCTCGACATGCCGATGCAGGTCCCGTTCCTCTACTCGATCGAAGGTTTGAGTGTGAGCCACGACTATGGCGACAGCGTGGATCATCAGAACTACAAGCCACCGTTCCCGTTCACGGGCACCGTCAAGACGGTCACGTACGACCTGGCCGGTGACGCCATCGAGAACGCTGAAGCGGAGACCCGCAGAGGGATGGCACACCAGTAGGAGACAACAGCAACGAGAGTGGGCACGAACGGTATCGTTCGTGCCCACTTGCTCGTTATGACGGAGGAATCGATGGATAAGGAACAACGACACACCCTGGCGAAGATCTATGACGATCCCCACGCGGCCGGTGTTCGGTGGAGAGATGTGGAGCAGCTCTTCCTCGGTTTGGGCGCCTACGCCAAGTGGTCGGATCCGAGCCATCTCACGGTGGAGCTCAAGGGACACAAGGAGTCGTTCGAAACTCCGGCACGGGACAAGAACGCTGTCCTCACTGAGAGCGACGGCACGAAGGTCAAGGATTTCCTCGTGTCTGCTGGGGTAACCAAGGACATGGCTCAGGGCTGAACGGCTCAGGGCTGACCAAACAATCGAGGTAGATCAATGATCAAGAACATGGAAATCGACACAGAGCACTACGACCTGAGCGATGATCTCAAGAAGCGCATTCAGGACAAGATCGCAGGACTTGACGAGTTCATGGACGCACTCGACCGTGGCCATGTAACCGTCTCATGGGAGGGTGGCCCGAACGAACAGACAAGGATCCGCGCCCAGGTGTGGGGTCCAGGCCACCATTTCGACGCCTCGGACACCGACTGGAAAGCCATCACGGCGATCGACAAGACGCACTCCAAACTCGAGTCACAGATCCGCAGGGTGCACAAGGAAACGATCTCAAAGCGCGACCACAACCGCCACTAACCACACGCCCTGAACCCAGGGTTCACAGCGTCCTATACGCGTCCGACAGCCCCCGGTTCGGGAGATGCCACGAACCCAGGGTTCGCAAACTCGTATACCCGTCCGACAGCCCATAGAACGGAGGCTGCAGAGCTTCCATGACTTCTATCATTGGCAACACCAACGCGGACAAGAACGTCCGTGACCATTCCGCGAACATGCGGACATAACCCCGAAGGAGAACACCTATGTCATCAGGTGACAATCTGGTTCTGTATGCCGCGGTATACAGCGACGAAGGAACAGCCGCATCAGACTTCGCTGCCCTCAAGAGTGCCGATGAAGCCAATGACGACTTCAAGATCGAAGGATCAGTCGTTGTAGCCAAGGACTCCGACGGCAAGATCGAAGTCAAGGAGACCGGCGGCGGCCAAATCGGTGGCGGATCACTCATCGGCCTCGGCCTTGGTGCCTTCGTCGGGTTATTCGCACCACCCTTCCTCCTCGCAAGCGCGATCGGTGCAGGCATCGGTGCAATCGCAGGCAAGCTCACGAAGAACCACGAAGAGAAGAAGTTCGGTACTGAGCTCGATCAGTACCTGGACGCTGGCTCATCGGCGATCCTCGTTGTCATGGACAACCAGTACCTCGACGGTGTTGAGGCTGCTCTCGGCAAGGCCAACGAGAAGGTGAACAAAGCAATCAGCAAGGGCGACTACGACGACATCGTTGATGCGATCAACAAGGGAAGCGACGACGTCGCCGACGCAGTCGACTCCTAGACAGAACCCAGCCAATCAAAGGGAGTGGACCCCGATCGGGGTCCACTCCCTTTGTCGTTCATGTCCACCTGCCCTGAACCCAGGGTTCACAGCGTCCTATACGCGGCTGACAGCCCATAGAACAAGGGGTGAGGGCCGATTCAGTCTGTGTAGCGGTAGGCGTCTGGGGTTGGTTTAACGGGGCGATCCAGCCAGAGGGGGCGACGGAGGTTGCCAGGACCTGGGGCGGGTTTGGTCATCGAAAGCCACTGTTTGTAGATCTCGTGGGACTTGTTCGTGTCGACCACGACGTCTCCGTAGCGATCACCTGGTTGGGCTGGGACGAGCTTGACCCTCTGGTGCCAGGCATGCATACCCGAGATCGGATCCGGGTGCACAGGGAACGCCAGGTTCTGGTTCACACCAGGGTCGCGCCACCAGATGCGCTCGGAATCCGGGTCGTCGCTCGTGAACGGTTCGATGCCCTTCAACTGCCTCAGACGCCACCTGCCGTCGTCAACCTCCTCAACATTGACCAACGCCGACGACCAGCGTTCGTTACCTGTCTTGTCCTCGAGGCGCCACCTGCCGAGATGGTGCGACGCAGCCACGACACCGGGGCGGATGCCCTCCGTCGCCCAGGCTCGCATCACGAAGTGGCCTGACTCGGTCTCGATACGCACCAGATCCGCGGTTTCGAATCC
>JAMBLL010000221.1 GCA_023336765.1 Actinomycetes bacterium
GGCTGCTCTTCCGTTGACTTAGTTCCACAACCGTGCTTAACTGCCGTCCACGTCGCAACGAGAGGAACAACATGATGGGTACTCCAGCACCCTCGAGCTCTCTCGTTTCACGCGACTTCGTCATGATGATGTGCATGTGCATGCCCGGCTCTCGGGTGGCCCATCCCTGCGCATCACTACTGCGCTCCTAGGAACCGCCACCACCCGAGAGGGCAACCGGCGTTCCGAATCCACTCAGGCAGCACGAGTCTGCCTCTGTACAAAGGACATGACATGACGACATCAACACTCACTCTCAACGACGTGGACATAGCGGCTGTGGGCGCCCTTGCGGACGCGATCACAACGGACCCTGTCAAAGCAGACACGACCTGGAGCGCCTCCGTCTCGTGGGACGGAGGCTTTCGCACGACGACGACCATCCGCGACTTCGCACCGATCCCAACCGACGAGCCTGAGGGACTCGGAGGCGGCGACACAGCACCGAACCCCGTCGAACAGTTGCTCGGCGCACTAGGTTCATGCCTAGCGATCGGGTATGCAGCGAACGCAACCGCTGCAGGTATCCGGATCGACAACCTGCGTATCGATGTTGAAGGCGACCTCAACCTGAAGTCGTTCCTCGGCCTGGAGCCAGGCCATGCAGGGTATGACACGCTGCGTGCGTCGGTCCACATCGAAAGCGACGCAACTGACGATGCCATCGCAACGCTTCACGACACGGTTGTGGCGACCTCACCTGTCGGGCACACGCTCGCTGGGGCGATCCCGCTCACGATCGACCTGAAGTAGCGCATCGCCGGGGACCGGGAACCACCCTCCCGGTCCCCGGCTACGCTCGTACCGACCACCGAACCATCGGAGCACCCTTGACAACAACACCCCACGAATTCGGATTCGCCACACGGTCGATCCATGCAGGCCAACGCCCGGACCCTGAGACGGGGGCGCGAGCCATGCCCATCTACGCCACGACCTCGTACGTGTTCGATGATGCACAGCACGCTGCGGACCTGTTCGCTCTTCAGACCTTCGGGAACATCTACACGAGGATCGGGAATCCCACATCAGCGGCCTTCGAAGAACGCATGGCCTCACTCGAAGGTGGAATCGGCGCGCTGGCCACGGCGTCAGGCCAGGCAGCGCAACTCATCGCCATCCTGACCCTGGCCCAACAGGGAGACGAGATCGTGGCATCCCGGTCGCTATACGGAGGCACATATACGCAGTTCGACGTGACACTTCGCCGCATGGGCATCGATGTGACCTTCGTAGACATCCACGATCCCGAGGCCATCGAAGCTGCGATCACGGACCGCACCAAGGCCGTCTATGCCGAGACGATCGGCAACCCAGGCGCGGACGTTCTCGACTTCGCATCCGTATCCGACATCGCCCACCGCCATGGGCTTCCCCTCGTGGTTGACAACACGTTCGCAACGCCGTACCTGTGCAGGCCACTCGATCACGGTGCAGACATCATCACCCACTCCGCAACGAAATTCATTGGAGGCCACGGATCCGTCATCGCAGGTTGCATCGTTGCAAGTGGGAAGTTCCCCTGGGACAACGGCAACTTCCCGCTGCTGACCGAGCCCTCACCCGCCTACCACGACCTGCGGTTCTGGGAGAACTTCCGTGAGTACGCGTATCTGATGAAGGCACGCACGGAACTCCTCCGAGACACCGGTGCGTCCTTGTCGCCGTTCAACTCGTTCCTGTTGCTCCTCGGCCTCGAGACGTTGCCCCTGCGGATGCGTCAACACGTGGATAACGCAGCGGTGGTCGCTGAGTACCTTGCACTCCATCCAAAGGTTGCGTGGGTCAACTATCCGATCTTCGATAACAATCCATCAACCAACAAGGCCAGGAAGTATCTGCCGCAGGGGCCAGGCGCGGTGTTCACCTTTGGTCTCACCGGTGGCTTCGATGCAGGCGTCACATTCATCGACGGGGTCGAGCTTGCCTCTCACGTTGCGAATATCGGGGATGCGAAGACCCTGGTGATCCACCCGGCATCGACAACCCACCAGCAGGTCCCAGACGAGGACCGCGAGACCATGGGTGTAGGTGACGACATGATCCGCATCTCTGTCGGAATCGAAGACGTCGATGACATCATGTGGGATCTCGGACAGGCGTTGGAGGCAACATGACAACGGTCGTCCGGGACGCCACGCCGGAACAAAGGCTCAATATCATGCGCAACGCCAGCAGCGTTGCCCTGGTCGGTGTGTCCGCCAATCCGATCCGGTCATCGAACTTCGTGGCTGCCTACCTGGTGCGCACACCCCTGCGGACCTATCCCGTAAACCCCGCATACGACGAGGTACTCGGCGAACGATGCTATCCATCCCTCGCTGACCTTCCCAAGGTCCCCGATATCGTCGACATCTTCCGCCGGCCAGAGGCCATCCCCGGCGTTGTTGACGAGGCGATCGACGTAGGCGCAAAGGTCGTGTGGTTCCAACTCGGATTGCGACACGACGAGGCTGCTCAACGAGCGATCGACGCTGGACTCGAGGTGGTCCAGGATCGATGTCTCAAGATCGAACATGCACGGTGGCACGGCGGCCTCCATCTCGGAGGCTTCGATACCGGTGTCATCTCATCCAGGAGGCGCAGGCCGATATGACGCCAGGAAGTGTCGGGACCACGACGACGGAGTTCTTCACGTTCGGATCGGTTGATGCTCCCTTTCACCTGAAGTCCGGCGAGATACTGCCCGAGGTGACGATCGCCTACGAAACCTATGGTGAGTTGACACCCGAGCACGACAATGCAGTTCTCGTTTTCCACGCCCTCACAGGGAGCCAACACGCGGCCGGGCACAACCCCTCCGTTCCTGGTGTTGGCGAGCGGTGGACAGACGAATGCCAGGCAGGCTGGTGGGACCGTTTCATCGGACCGGGCAAGGCGATAGACACCGATCGTTTCTTCGTCATCACGGCAAACTATGTGGGGGGTTGCTACGGATCGACCGGGCCATCGTCCATCGACCCGCGCACAGGCGCTCCCTACGGTTCACGATTCCCAAAGGTCGGCTTCTGTGACATGGTCGACACCAATATCCATCTCCTCGAACATCTCGGCATCGACCGCCTTCATGCGGTGATCGGTGCATCCACGGGGGGGATCATGTGCTTGTCACTCGCCACGCGTTACCCCGACATGGTCGACATCGTGATCCCTATTGCATCGGGAGCCAGACTGAACAGTCTCCAGACCCTCCACAACTTCGAACAGATCGCAGCGATCCAGTCCGACCCCGCGTTCGCCGGGGGCGACTACTACGCCAACGAGGACCAGCCAGACGATGGTCTCGCACTCGCCAGGATGATCGGACACAAGACGTTCATCTCCCTCGATTTTCTCGAGGAGCGCGCCCTCACCGAGACCCCGGAGGGTGACGGTCCAGGGACATACCACATCAAGAACTCCCTCGAATCCTACCTCTGGCATCAGGGACGCAAGTTCGTCGGACGGTTCGACGCCAACAGCTACCTGGTGAACATGCACGCATGGCAAACATACGACCTTGTTCTCGAGGCTGGAGTCAGCGACCTAACCGAACTCTTCGAACGTTCGAGGAATCACCATTACATGGTGTTCTCGATCGATAGCGATGTGTGCTTCTACCCCGACGAGCAGGAAGAACTCTCGTCTCACCTCAAGGCGGCGGGGGTCAGATACCGGCACATCACCGTCCACTCGGAGAAAGGGCACGATTCGTTCCTCCTGGAACCGCGCCTGTACGCACCCCACCTCTCAGACACACTCATCAACCCCTGGCACGACTGATCTCGTCCGTTCTTGCGTCAGATCTTGGGAGGAAGCTGCCTGTTCCCTTTGGAGTACTTGTCCTGGAATTCGATGGACTCCGTCATTGCATCACTACGAGAGACCCGCCACATCAGGTAGGAGACCATGCCGATCAAGGGTACAACCACGATGAACACGGCCCAGAGGACCACCTGCCATGTTTCGAGGTGGTGGCGATACCGCACGAGGTTGACGAGTGTCGCGATCTCCAGTACGACCACCACCAGTGAAACCGACCCTGCTATCCAGACCACTCGAGAACCTCCTGGTTGTATCAAGCTCCGATGTTAGCGTCCAAGCCGATCGGTTTCCGATTCTAGCGTCACACGTGCCAACATGTTGGCGTCAGTGACGCAAGAACCTGTGAAGATCACGATACTGCGCCCGAGAACTGTGACTGGTACAGGCGGAAGTAAGCACCCTCGATGTCGAGCAATTCGTCGTGGTTGCCCTGCTCAACGATCTGACCATCCTCCATCACGAGGATCAGATCCGCATCACGAATCGTCGACAGCCTGTGGGCGATAACGAAGCTCGTCCGATCCGCTCGAAGGGCCGACATTGCGTGCTGCACGTGTACCTCGGTACGGGTATCGACCGAACTGGTCGCCTCATCGAGGATCAGAAGCGCTGGGTCCGCAAGGAAGGCCCTGGCGATCGTGATCAGCTGCTTCTCGCCTGCGCTGATCCTGCCGCCCTCGTTGTCCACGATCGTGTCGTAGCCATCCGGGAGCGCCCCCACGAATCGGTCGACGTATGTCGCGCGGGCTGCCTCCATGACCTCGTCATCGGTCGCATCAAGACGGCCGTAGGCGATGTTCTCTCTGATGGTTCCCTCGAAGAGCCACGTGTCCTGGAGCACCATGCCCGTCTGGGACCTCACATCGTTGCGACGCATCGTGGCGATGTCGACTCCGTCGATGGTGATGCGGCCTGCGTCGATGTCGTAGAACCGCATGATCAGATTGACGAGCGTTGTCTTCCCCGCACCTGTCGGGCCAACGATCGCAACCGTCTGCCCGGGGTCGACATGGAAGCTGACATCTTCGATCAGTGGCTGATCCTCGATGTACCTGAATGACACACCCTCGAAGGCGACCCGTCCGTGACTACCCGATCGCGCTTCGGCCGATGCATCGTCAGCAGGCTCATCTGGTGCATCGAGGAACTCGAAGACCCGCTCGACCGATGCAACGCCGGACTGCAGCAGATTGACCATAGAAGCGATCTGGGTGATCGGCCTCGTGAATTGACGGGAGTAGAGGATGAAGGCCTGAACATCGCCGAGGCTCAGCGTTCCGCTCGCTACCCGTAGGCCACCAACGACTGCGATGATGACATAGTTCAAGTTCCCGATGAACAGGGCGATCGGCATGATCAACCCTGACAGGAATTGTGCACCCCAACTCGCCTCATAAAGTTCTTCGTTCTCCACCTCAAAGGACTCCTGGACCTCGTCCTGGCGCCCAAACACCTTCACAAGCGCGTGTCCGGTGAAGGCCTCCTCCACCTGGGCATTGAGGTTGCCCGTGCGGCGCCATTGGGCTATGAACTTGCTCTGGGACCGCTTCATCACGACCGCCGCGACAAGGATCGTGATCGGGATCGTGATGAGAGCGATCAAAGCAAGACTCCAAGAGATGGAGATCATCATCGCGAACACGAATACCACGGTGAGTATCGAGTTGAGCAACTGACTCATCGTTTGTTGGAGACTCTGGGACACATTGTCTATGTCGTTCGTCACTCTCGAGAGCAGTTCCCCTCGCGGTGTGCCATCGAAATACCGAAGAGGCAGAGCGTTGATCTTCTCTTCTACTTCCGAGCGCAGTCTGAACATCGTGGCCTGGACAACATCGTTTATCAGGTAGCCCTGGAGGTACTGGAACAGTGCGGAACCGACATAGAGGACAAGAGCCAGCAGCAGTACATCACGCAGTGCCACGAAATCGATTCCCTGGCCTGGCACAGCATCGACGCCACTCAGCATCGCTGCGAACTGATCCTCACCGCGAGCAATGGCCGCATCGATCGCTTGCTGCATCGACACGCCCGCTGGAATGCGATCGCCGACAACCCCCGAAAAGATGATGTCCGTTGCCTTGCCAAGGATCCTCGGCCCAAGTGCGGCCAGGCCAACGCTCACGACCGCTGCGAAGATGACCAGGATCACCTTGAAGCGCTCAGGGCGCAAGCGTTTCAACAGCCGTTTCATAGATGGGCCGAAGTTCATCGCCTTCTGGCCGACCATCGTGCTGCCGAACGGTCCGCGGCCATGTCCACCACCAGACGCTTCGACGCGCTCGGTCTTCTTCATCGTTGGTGCGGAACTCATGTGACCTCCGCAGCGAATTGGGAATCGACGATCTCCGCGTACGGGACGCAACGTTCGAACAGTTCCTCGTGCGTCCCGATACCTACAACACCACCGTCTTCAAGAACGACGATCTGGTCTGCATCCATAATGGTCGAAACCCTCTGTGCAACGATGATGACTGTTGCATCTCTCGTCACATCCTTGAGCGCGAACCGCAACCGTGCATCTGTCGTAACATCAAGGGCAGAGAACGAGTCGTCGAACAGGTAGATCTCGGGCTTGCGAATCAACGCTCGTGCAATTGCGAGGCGTTGCCTCTGGCCACCTGACACATTCGTGCCACCCTGAGCAATGTGCGACTCCAGCCCATCTGGCATCGCTTCGACGAACTCACGTGCTTGCGCGATCTCGAGCGCCTCCCACATCTCATCGTCTGTTGCTTCCGGAACACCGTATCGAAGGTTCGATGCCACTGTGCCAGAGAAGAGATAGATCGTCTGGGGGACGATGCCGATCTTGTCCCACAGGGCGTCCAGTTCTATATCACGAACATCAACACCATCGACAAGCACCGCGCCCTGGGTTGCGTCGATCAAGCGCGGAATCAGGTTGACGAGCGTGGTTTTGCCCGTACCCGTGGATCCGATCACGGCCGTTGTCTGCCCAGACCTGGCTACGAACGAGATGTCGCTCAATACAGGATGGCTCGCACCGGGGTAGCTGAACCCGGCACTGTCGAACGCTACGGTGCCGTGCTCTGGCAGAATTGTCACCCCATCGGCGGGCGGCACCACGGACGAATCAGTGTCCAGCACCTCACCGATACGGTCGGCCGACACGGCGGCCCTCGGGAGCAACATCAGCATGAACGTCGCCATCATGACCGACATGAGGATCTGGATGATGTAGGTCAGGAATGCCGTGAGGGAGCCGATTTGCATCTCGCCCGCATCGACCCGCAGGCCGCCGAACCACAGCACTGCGACGCTCGACACGTTCATCACCAGCATGACGGCAGGGAATATCGCAGCCATCCACCGGCCGACATAGAGGGACACGCCCGTCAAGTCCGCGTTCGCTTCACCGAACCGCTCGGTCTCGAACGGTTCGCGGACAAAGGCCCGCACGACGCGGATGCCGGTGATCTGCTCCCGAAGCACCCGGTTGACCGAGTCAAGACGTCTCTGCATGATGCGGAATCCCGGGACCATATGCGACAGGATGAACCAGATGATCACACTCAGAATCGGGACAAGAGCAAGGATCAGCCACGACAGTCCGACATCCTCACGCAGCGCCATCGCGATGCCCCCGATCATCATGATCGGTGCGGTGATGAGCATCGTGAATGTCATGAGAACGAGCATCTGGACCTGCTGCACATCGTTCGTGTTGCGTGTCAGCAGCGATGGTGCGCCAAAGCGACCCATCTCCCTACTCGAGAACTCGATGACCTTATGGAAGAACGCGGAGCGGACATCTCGTCCGAAAGCCATGGCGGCTCTTGCGCCGAAGTAGACAGCGGCGATCGTGGCAGCTGCCTGGACGAGTGACACGGCGAGCATCCATCCGCCCATGCGCAGGATGTAGCCAGTGTCACCACGCAATATCCCGTTGTCGATGATGTTCGCGTTGAGGGCTGGCAGTGAGAGAGCCGCGATCGTTGCAACGAGTTGGAACGCGACGATGATCGCTATCTCACGCTTGTACGGCTTCAAGTAGCGACGCAGGATCCGAACGAGCATCAGACCACCGACTCGCTGTCCCGAGATGCGATTCCGTGGAGGGCGATGTCGACCATTGCGGCCGCACCGAGTTTGTCGTCATCTTCCATCAGGGAGTGGGCGTTGGCGAACACAAGCCCCCAGAACACCACAGCCCCTCGTGCAGGGGTTGTCTTGAACTTCTCTGGGTGGCGATCGAACAGCTCTGCAAGTGCACAGAGCATCGATGCATGGGACTCCTTGAGATACTGATGCGCACCCTCGAGCTTCTCCGTGCCCGCTGTCTGCATCGTGCGGAGCACGCCCACGAGTGTGCCTACCCGTTCTCCCCTTTCCATTAGAACCCCTGCTGCCTGTTCAAGCTGCTCCTCCACCGGGATATCCACGGAGATCCCGGCAAGGGCGGCTCTCGCAGACTCCGGATCAACCGTTGCCTTGATCGCCTCCACGATGACCGAGACCTTGTCTGGGAACACACTGAAGACGGTGCCCTCTGCGATCCCTGCTGCGTCGGCGATCTCGCGCGTCGAAAGCGTCGATCCCTTCTCGAGGAGGAGTGGGATAACAGCCTCGACGATCTCCCGACGGCGATCGTCGGGTGGAAGAGGCTTTGCACGGCGTTGGGTGGTGTTCACCGTGCCAGTATAACTGAGTGAGGACTCACTCAGTTACGTTGGCGTCCATCGGTATTCTCACGGCGTCTGGTCCTTTGATGTGTCGTCCTGATCGTCGAGAGATCGCCACACGACCGAGGCCGCGTCGTCAACGAGGCCCTGCCCGGCCTCCTCGTAGAGGTTACGCGCCACGTCAACACCGGCATCTTCGAGTTCGACGACCTGGTCGGGATACCTCGCGATGGCGGCAACGCTCACATCTGGTAGGAACTCGTTCGCCCGCTCGACGCACACGAGGTTCGACGCATGGTTGTCCATTGCAACAACGATGAGTTCGACCTCATCGTGACTCTTCAGATGCTCCCAGAACTCCTGATCCAGGGCGTATCCGAGGACGACATTTCTCCCAGCAGCTGTATTCGCCTCGATCACCTCCGTACTTCGCTCCACACCCACCACTATCTCGCCGCGCCGCGCGACCAGTTCGTCGTACGCTCCCGTGCCAACGCGTCCCATCCCGAAGATGATCACTCTTGCACCTTCAAGGTCCACTATCTCATCATCGGAAGCAATCGGGTGCCGTTCGAAGGTCGATAGCTTCGCTGAGAGCTTCCCGTACATCCGGTATCGAGCGGTGTTCGCTGCTGCAGCGACAACGAACGAACTGGCCACGATGATCGCAATCGTCGACACCCACTCCTGATCGAGGATCCCGTTGGCCTGGCTCGCCACGGCAACGATCAAGCCGAATTCGCTGTAGGACGAGAGCGACAGCGAGGTCTGGAGAGCCGTTCGGTTCCTGAGATGGAACCGGTTCAACAACACAAAGAACAGGACGCTCTTCATCGGTAGCAGAACCAGCATCAGCGCCGCCACGGCCAGCGCACCTACAGGTGGCATCCCGCCAAGACCGATCGAGAGGAAGAACCCAATGAGAAAGAAGTCCTTGAAATCGAGCAAGCGGTCAGCCATCTCACCAGCCCGTGGATCGGATGACACGACTATCCCTGCGACCAGCGCACCCAACTCAGGCTCCAGCCCAACGAGGTGGAAGCCGCCAGCGCCCACACCCACGGCCAGCGCGAAGCCGAAAAGGATCAGCAGTTCACCGCGTCCGGCGCGGGTAAGAAACCAGGTGAATACGGGTCGCAATGCGATGATCGCGATAACCATCGGAATCGCCCACCAAGATGGAACCAATCCGGCGAGGAAGACAAGGAACATCACAGCCAGGATGTCCTGGATGATGAGCACGCCCACAGCGAGGCGACCCGAGAGCGACCCTGTTTCGTTCGTCTGCTCAAGCATCTTGATCGCGAACACCGTGCTTGAGAACGCAAAGACGAAGCCGAGAATCAACGTCTGTTGCCAATCGAGGTCACCGATCATCGGAAAACCGATAGCTCCCACGGCGAGCATCACGCCAGCAACCACCAACGTGACGGCAACAACCTCGACAGTTGCCGTTGCCCATACCTCCCGGCGGGCAAGGAATCTGATCTTCAGCTTGAGGCCGATGGTGAACAGCAACAAGAGCACACCGATTTCGGCGATGGTCTCGATCGCTTCGGTCGATTCGAATCCGAAAGCGAACAGGACGAACCCTGCGACCAGATAACCCACCAATGCGGGCAAGCCCATTCTGGTGGCGGCGAACCCGAATACGAACGCCGTGATGATCAAGACAACATCCATAAGGGACACATTACCTGACGCCGTGACGCGGCAGTTCCTCGCCAACGAGACCTGATGGATGGCTTACCTCGACACTCCGGCGTGGTTCGCAGTGGTCATGGGGATCGCTGCCGTACCCCTTGCGATCTCGTTCCTCACTGGCTCGTGGGTCGAGGTGGTTGCCGCGATTTTCATCATCATCTCGGTGCTCATGTTCCGTGCGATCCTGGTCCCGTGGACACTGCGCTTCTTCATGTTCCCTTCAGCTGTTCGTGGCGATCTCCACCATCCGATCGCAGCGAGCTTCTTCCCGACCATGCCGATCGCTATTTTCATCATCGCACTCGACCTCTTGAGGTACCCTGACATGTTCTTCTCACCAGACACGTCACATACCGTTGCTTTCTGGATGTGGGTGGTGGGTTCGAACTCGCACCGATCTACTCGAACCGCTTCGACTACGGCCATCACCGTTGCTCTTTCAAGATGATCAACCTATTCGAAGCAGGAACACCTCTCGACTTCGACGCACAGGCGATCAAGGCGATCTCCGTGCTTGCACCGCTCGCTGGGTGGCTTTACGACGTGGGCGTTCCTCATGGCAGTCGTCATCGTCGGCCCCTGGTCAGGTTTCAGCCTTTGCTTGAGTTGACCAGGGACCGACGATGCCGAGACCGTACGTGATCGAAACCGAGACGATGACCGCGATCGTTATCACGGCAGCCGCGGGTGGTCCGATACCCGTGACGAAAACGGCAAGTATGACAATGGAGAAGGGAATCCCTGCAATCGCCGCGGTCGCCGCCATCGTGGCGCCCACGGCTAGTGCCAGGGGGAAGGACGGAAACAGTTGATGTACCACAGCACCCACCGTTCCCCCAATGAAGAACATCGGGAAGAACGGACCGCCGTAGAAACCGGTTGCCATCGATACGGTCAGGGTGATCAGCTTGAGCCCCACGACTGCAAGAAGCAACCATGACGCAAGAGTCGCCGTGTTCTCGACCACCACGCCGAGGGCATCGATGCCAGAGAACAGGGTAGCTGGCATCACGAACGCGATCACAGCGAGGGTCATCCCCCCAAGCCCAGCGCGCACTATCGGCGGACCCGGAATCCGCAACGAGAGGCTGGCGCCTGCCTTGCCGAGCGCCGCGATCACGAGACCAAGCGCGGCACCGAGAACGCCGACGCCAACTCCGGCCAGGAGGTACCAGCTCGTGAACTCGAAGTCTGGGAACGAGTAGAGGTTGAGAAAGGGGGAGCCGATGAAGGGATACACGATCACGAATGCCACGATCCCCGAGACGCCCCCGGGGATGATGTGTCTGAACAGCAGGTGCATACGGTTCTGTCGCTCGAGTTCGAACGCGAACAACGTGCCGATGAACGGGGAACTCATCAGGCCACCAAGAGCTCCAGCAGCGCCGCTGAACGTGGCTGTGCGAGTATCCGCGACGGACGCCCCAGCACGCCGTGTAAGCCAGTTACCGAAGCCCGATGCGGCCACGACCAAAGGTGCCTCAGGGCCGAGACTCGCTCCACCGACGAGCGAGACGAACGACACGATGATCGCTCTTGGCGTGATTCTGGGGTCGGCGTGCCCTTCCTCGATCTCCTCGAGGAAGGACTTCAGCCTCACCGGTAGATGAAACAGGCTGTAGGCCAGGCCAACGATGAGCCCTGCGACGACGGGGATCGTCAAGGCACGGATACCACCCGAGAACCATTCGAAACTCACACCCAGATTCCCCCACAGACCCGCCCGTACGGCGTGCTCGGCACCGAGGAAGACAACCGCAAACACACCGGCGAACAATCCGATAGCGGCGGATCGTGCAAGGATGATCCAATAGGCTGGACTCCTCAGTGGGGGCCGTTCTCGTGCGGTCACGGTTGCATCGTACCTCAGCGGAGTACACGTAGCGGTCGCTCGCCCACGTCAGCCACCGACAATTGCGACGAGACGGCCGACTACGGTTCCGGATTCACCGATGACATGGAGGCCTGCGATGTCGTCCAGGGACCGGGTCTCGGCAACGTGGACGCGCAGGAGTCCGTAGCTGAGCATCGCGGCGAGCGCTTCAAGGCCAGCATGGTCGGGTTCCACAAGCATCCAACTCGCTGTCACCCCTGCGGCTTCGAGTTGCCGTTGATAAGGCACATCATCGCGAGACGACAACACCACCATACGGCCGCCCGGTCGCAGTGTGCCGAGCAACTTTGCGGAGGACTCTTTGCCACCAACAAGGTCCAGAACGGCATCCATATGTGAAATGGACTCGATGGCGCCCTCGGACAAAGAATCGATCACGTGGTCGACGCCAAGGCTCGTCAACATGTCTAGCCGATCTGGAACATCGGCCGCCCAGACCGTCGCGCGCCTTGCTCGTGCGATCTGGACAGCGAACTGCCCAACAGCGCCCGCCGCACCACGTATGAGTATGCGCTCCCCCTGGCCGAGTTTGATCGTGTCGACGATTGCTTGATACGCCGTGAGTCCGGGGAGTGGGACCGCTGCTGCAGCCACATCGGACACCTTGTCCGGGATACGCGCCAGCTGTCGTGATGGTGCCACAACGTATTGCGCATAGGTGTTCCCAGGATGAGGGAACCGGGGCATCCCAAAGACGCGGTCACCCTTTTCGAATCTCGTGACACCCGCCCCAGATTCTTCAACTACTCCAGCGATATCCCAACCGAGCACCATCGGCTCGGCGGGATCGAAGAACCGGTACATGCCTTCCCCAGCCCGGGTCTTCCAGTCGATCGAGTTCACTCCAACAGCGGTGACCCGTACGAGGACCTCCGTTGGTCCAGGCTCAGGCCGCGGAATCGATGTGGGTACAAGGTTCTCAGGTCCTCCAGCCGTGAAGGTGACCGCGTTCATCTCTGGCATCAGCATCTCCGTTCGGCGGTATCAGCGCAAGGATAGGAGGATGGGTCCACACAGGATTGTCGGGTCGTCTCGGTCTTCAGTCAGGCCAGCGAACGTCGATGATGCCCCTCCGGCCGAGCTCAGCGAAGACACTGATCGTCGTGTCGAGAAGCTCGTCCCGATCGAGCCCTGTTTCTTCAACTGCCTGCTCAACGACATCGCCGAGAGCTATCTGACCATCGAGACGGAGAAGGGCGTGAGCTGCCATTGGCGCAACGTCGCCCGCAACACCCGCCGTGTCATCGAGCACAAGTTGGGCATCAGCAGCCACGTATCTGCGGTCCTCGTGACGAAGCAACTGTTGGAGGCTGTGAGGCGACACGAGGGTGATCACGGCTTCGTTGAGATCGCGATCATCCGTGCGTGCTGCGGCTGAGAACGCTCGCTCGACCTGGCTTCCGCCGTTTCCCTGCGGTGGGACAGCCATACGATCGACGCGATGACTTCCAAGGCCATCGCTATACAGGACGATCGCGCCGTTCGCAACCGCAACGGCGCCGATGTCGTTGTGATAGGCGACCCAGCGCTCGACCGTGTCGAGATACTCGTCCGGACGATTCCGCAGCAACGCGTGGTTCCACTTCTCTGCATAGTCCCGGCTCGACTCGTTGCTGTGATACAGCAACCAGGAGGAACAATCCAGAGATGTGAACCATGTGAGCGGCCGATCGGACCAGTGGGCGTCTGGTTCAAGCATCCAGTTACACATCAGGTGAGCGTATCCGCCAGGGTTGAGAACGGAGGCCGCTCCCTCCACCGCGAGTCTCGACACGTCGTCCCCGGGAAGCCCGGAATCTCGAAACGTGTAGTCGATATCAGGCGAGACGACAAAGGGCAGGTTGCCCACCACGAGGTCGAACTTCTCCCCCGCGACCGGTTCGAACATGCTGCCTTCCACACAGGTGATGTTCGTCAGGCCGTTTATCGCGGCGTTGATCTCTGTGAGCCACAGAGCCCGTGGGTTGACGTCCGTCGCAACGACTTCCTCTGCATGAAGGGCCGCCAGCAGGGCCTGAGCACCACACCCTGTTCCAACATCGAGTGCTCTCTGGACTGGCCGTCGTACGGTGAGCGCCGCCAGTGTGCGAGTGGTCGGGTTGATGCCGCTGACACTGTCGGAACGAAGTTCGAGTGGATTCGAAGGGTCATGGGCAACGACGAAACCCTCCCAGCTCGAGAACTGGACCGTACCCCTCAGACCCCCATCGATCCGTTCGACAAGACCGCTATCGACCAGCGTATCGACCAGCCCGCGCGGCAACGCATCCGCTTGGTCAATCGAGAGCGGCTCTGTCGTACCGAAAAGACTCGACACGCCAGAGCCTGCCTCATCAGCGCTGTTGTCTCGTCCAGCTTCCCATGAGTCCCTGAGCTGTCGAGCAGCGGACCCGGAGATCAATTACTTGGTATCAACTTTCCCCATCAATGCCATCGATCTTGATGAACAGACCCTCGACCGGCACAGCTGCCTCGATCTTGAAGAAGACATCATCCATCTTGATGAATGCATCCTCCATCTTGATGAACACACCCTGTTCGGCGAGTGAATCCCATTTCTGGTACACGTGGTCGCCCAACACGACCGAGATTTCAGTCGGTCCGCACTTCTCACACGCTTCCGGGCCACCGATGGGCTCAGCAGCCACGGCTGATCCCACCCCAGCCAATGATGCTGCTGCAACTATCGAAGTCGCCACGGCTGCTCTCGCGCGCTTGTTCCTCTTCCCCACCATTGTTCCTCCGTCGACTCGCTACCGATGTCTGTCGCCCCACGGAACAATCGGACCCCCCGAGACAACGATTTCAGCATAGTCACCATCACACAGGAATATCGAGTGGTACCCGTACCCACGATGCGAGAGCCATTCATCGTCCCCGGGACCGCGACCCAACTCCTAATGTCAGACGGACTTTGGTAGTCGAGCGACGATCGTGCGCCATATCCCATTGCGAGTCACTTCGACGATCTCAAGCCCCGCAGCCGCGACGTTCTCTTCTGTTTGACGATTCGTTCGGAACCCGAAGATCCTCCTCGTCGCGACGCTGACAAGATCGGCGAGACGGCCCAGGAGGCGGTTCGTTGGACGGACATGCTCGAGCAGCAGTATCTGTCCATCGGGGCGCACGACACGACCCAGTTCTCCCAAGCCCTGCACAGGATCAGCGACCGAGCAGAACACACACGTGCCAACCGCTGTGTCGAAGGTGTCATCGTCAAAGGGGAGATCCTGCACATCGGCCTCGACAAGTTCTGCCTTCACATGGACCGACACCATCTTGGCCCTTGCTCTGTCGAGCATCCGTGAAGACACATCGATGCCCGTGACCTCCGCGCCCTCACGATAGTAAGCAAGGTTCTTGCCAGTGCCGACACCGACCTCCAGCACGGTTCCCGTGGCCTTGTCAAGCAGCGCACGGCGCCGTTTCTTTGTACCCATCAGCTCCATCGGGGCGTCGTAGATATCGTAGATACGCGCCATGCGGTCATACCGACGAGTGACCTCAGACTGTTCCGAAATGCTGTCCATGGGTTCAGGCGACATCGAAATCAGCGGCCGTGTCCGCTCGCGATGTCTAATACGCGCATGGGACGTTCTCGGGGCCTCGGTTGCGATACGTCTCGATGAACGCCTCAATTTCGGGATCGGCATCGCCATAGGCCTTAAGACGTAACCAAGCGGTCGCCACAACAGGCTCTGTCAGCTGAGCGTTGGGTGACAGGATCACCCGGTCGTCAAAGCGATTCACGATGTCAGATAACCCGGACACGACATCGTCGCCAACGCTGGGCTGATACCAGACCACTACTGTTCCGTGTTCGAGGGCATGAACAGCGAATTCGGGCGGTAGCTGCTGATCGAGGACGCCGCATCGTGGTGAGTTGACACTGTGTGTGCCACTCGTAGGTGTCGCAGATGCAAATGCGACGGTCTCACCAGCAGGAACATGTGACCGGCCATCATTGGGTTGGCTTGTCACGCCGGGAAGCTCAGAAGGTATCGCCTTTTGAACGATGAGGAATCCGACTGCTCCGACAACGACAACTGCGGCAAGAGACACTAACCCGATCCGTACGCGGCGCTTTCGATCGTCGACTTGTCTGGCTCTGGCATCGGCGGCCTTGCGCTCCTCGCGCCGAGCGCGCTTTTCGGCTTGCTTCGCCTTATCGACTGGCTTCTTCGCTGCTGGCTTCTTCCTGACCACTACGTTTTCCCTCCCTCGGGCACCACACTGTACACATCGGGGTCAACGGTCGCTCAGCGAACCCTATTCCATGCTCGCTTCACATCCACAGTGACGTCGGGAGGA
>JAMBLL010000222.1 GCA_023336765.1 Actinomycetes bacterium
CTGTGCTCTGTGCTCTGTGCTCTGGCATCTGTAATCTGTTCACATGACTTCAACAACTTTGAATTCGCTGGAACCCGGGATGCCGATCGTTTGGGGTGGGACACGGGTCACACATGTGCCAGACGAACTCGCTGAGGCGTTCACTGAGGGTGACTCGCTGATCGTGAGACAGGACACAGGCGAACTCATTCATATCCCGGCCGAAGCTGAGGCTGTTGCGTCAGAAGCGGTAGGGCGAGCGCACGAAGCATTCGGTTCAATGGGCGCCGTTGACGACGAACAGATATCCACGTTCTACCTTGCCTTTGCAGACGCGCTTCGAGACGACGGCCGTTTCGCTCTCATTGCTGCAGCGAATGAAATGGACGTCGCAATGGCCAGGCGAACGGGCAGGTCGGTGACGAGGCTGGTACTCGACGACACGATGCGCCGCGGCATGATCAGTGGCCTCGAGGGCTGGGCCAAGGCACCGACGGGAAGACGTCGGGTACTCAACTCGGTGAAGCACGATGGGTGGCGTGTTGACCAGATTTCCGACGGTCTCGGGGTCATCGGCTTCGTGTTCGAAGGTAGGCCGAACGTCTTTGCTGATGCCACGGGAGTCCTTCGTGGCGGGAACACTGTTGTGTTCCGTATCGGGTCAGACGCACTGGGCACTGCGCTTGCCATCGTCACTCACGCTCTCGACCCCGCGATCGCTCTGGCTGGGCTGCCTGAAGGTGCTGCGACCCTGGTGCCGAGCGCCTCGCGCGCAGCAGGATTGGCAATGATGGCAGATACAAGACTCGCCCTGGCGGTGGCCAGAGGATCGGGTGCAGCCACTGAGCGACTCGGTGCGGTCGCACGCCAGTCCGGGAACTCGGTCAGCCTTCACGGCACGGGTGGAGCATGGATCATCGCGGGAGAATCTGCCAATGCCGACGACTTCAGAGCCGGGGTGTATCACTCGCTTGACCGCAAGGTGTGCAACACGCTCAACACGGTATGCATCCCGCGGTCACGCTCTGACGAACTCGTTCCGTTCTTCCTCGAAGCGATCACCGCAGCAGGCGACAGGCGGGGGACACACAGCAAACTTCATGTGCTCGATGAATCGGTGGACCTGGTTCCTGCTGAATGGTTCGAACGAATCGTCCCGATCTCGCGGGCAGGAGGAGCGGTCGACGAGAATCAAGCCGAACCCATCGGCGAATCCGGCCTTGGATACGAGTGGGAGTGGGAGGACAGCCCGGAGGTCGCCCTCGCGATCGTTGAGTCGGTCGGCCATGCAACAGATCTGTTCAATCGTTACAGCCCAAGGTTCGTTGCGTCGATCATCTCCGATGACCCCGAGGAACTCGACGACTTCTTCGGTGCAATTGATGCGCCATTCGTTGGAAACGGGTTCACTCGCTGGGTGGACGGGCAGTATGCACTCAACAAGCCTGAACTTGGCCTCTCGAATTGGCAGAACGGCCGCCTCTTTGGTCGTGGTGGGATCCTGTCGGGTGACTCGGCATTCACCGTGCGCTCACGGGTTACCCAGGATGACCCCGACATCGGTCGTTGATGAGGAATCTGGATCGGTTCACGACGACGCTACGATTCTGTGTTGGCGAGGAGTGAGATGGCGTCCTACGATTTTCGAGAGATAGAGAACCGGTGGCAGCAGACATGGGCTGACCAGGGAATCTATCGCGTCCCGAACCCTGGGGACCCTGACTTCGACGATGCGAAGCCGAAGAAGTACTTCCTCGACATGTTCCCGTATCCATCGGGTGCTGGGTTGCACGTTGGCCACCCTTTGGGGTACATCGGGACCGACATCTTCTCCCGCTATCACCGCATGAACGGGGCGAATGTCCTGCACCCCATGGGATTCGACTCGTTCGGCCTGCCCGCAGAGCAGTACGCCGTCGAAACGGGAATACATCCAAGAATCACCACGGAAAAGAACATTGAGAACTACACCCGCCAACTCCAGGCATTCGGGTTCTCCTACGACTGGGAGCGGTCGTTCGCAACCACCGACCCTGATTACTACCGATGGACCCAGTGGATCTTCCTGAAGCTCTTCGACTCGTGGTTCGACACTGGACAGCAAAAAGCGCGCCCGATGGCCGAACTCGTTGAGGAACTCGAGGACGGCTTGCGCGATGCCGATGGGGTGTCCTGGCGCAACTGTGCCAAAGAGGACCGCAGAGCGTTCATCGACAGCCAGCGTCTTGCCTACATCGACGAGGTGCCGGTCAACTGGTGCCCGGCACTCGGCACCGTGCTCGCCAACGAGGAGGTCACCGCTGAGGGCCGCTCCGAGAGAGGGAATCATCCGGTCTACAGGAGGCCTCTGAGACAGTGGATGCTCCGGATCACGGCGTATGCCGATCGTCTGATCGACGAACTCGATCTCGTGGATTGGCCCGCATCGGTACGTACGATGCAACGAAACTGGATCGGTCGGTCCGAGGGTGCCAACATCCTGTTCTCGATCTCGGGGAACCTCCACCTGCGTGTCTTTACGACCCGGCCCGACACTGTGTACGGAGCGACCTACATGGTCGTTGCACCCGAACACCCCATTCTCGATGAGATCATTCCCGAGGTTTGGCCAGATGGGACGAATCCCGAGTGGACACTTGGCATCGACGATCCGAGGTCTGCGGTCGGTGCGTACAGACTTGCTGCGTCTCGAAAATCTGAACTCGAACGCCAGATAGAAGAACGGGAGAAGACGGGGGTCTTCACCGGGGCGTATGCGACGAATCCGCTGACAGGCGATCCGGTCCCGATCTTCGTTGCGGATTACGTTCTGATGGGTTACGGAACGGGTGCGATTATGGCGGTACCTGGACAGGACGAACGGGACTGGGAGTTCGCTGAGGCGTTCGACCTTCCGATCATCCGCACTGTCCAGCCTCCTCTCGAGTTCGATGGTGACGCCTACACCGGTCCGGGTCCTGCGATCAACTCCGGGTTCCTCGACGGCCTCGATGTCGAAGATGCAAAGGACCGGATCATCCGCTGGCTTGAGATCAACGGGCACGGTGAAGGGACGATCACCTACAAGCTGCGTGACTGGCTGTTCTCGCGGCAGCGGTACTGGGGTGAACCGATCCCCATCCTCCACGGCCCCGATGGCGAGTTGGTCCCTGTTCCAGAAGATGACCTTCCTCTGCGGCTTCCGGACGTGGATGACTACCGACCCAACGTTTCTGACGACGAGAACGCTGATCCGACGCCAACGCTATCGAATGCGGACGATGATTGGAAGTACGTCGAGATCGACGGAGTTCGCTATGAGCGCGAACTCAACACCATGCCTCAGTGGGCGGGTTCGTGCTGGTACTACCTGCGCTTTGCCGATCCGCACAACGAGGATGAGCTTGTAGCACCAGAGGCTGAGGAGTACTGGATGGGAGGCAACGGTGTCGACCTGTACATCGGCGGAGTTGAACATGCCGTGTTGCATCTGCTCTATGTGAGGTTCTGGCACAAGGTGCTCAACGATCTCGGGTACGTATCGACGAAGGAGCCGTTCGGAAGGCTCTACAACCAGGGTTACATCCTCGCCGATGCCTTTCAGGACTCCCGCGGCATGTACGTGCCAGCTGAAGAGGTCACGACGGACGGCGACAGATTTCTGTTCGAAGACGATGAGGTCACCCGGGTGTACGGGAAGATGGGCAAGTCGCTCAAGAACTCCGTCAACCCCGACGACATCTTCGAGGAGTACGGTGTCGACACTCTCCGCCTTTACGAGATGTTCATGGGCCCACTCGATACCTCGCGGCCGTGGTCGACGCGCGACATCGTCGGGGTATACCGATTCCTACAGCGTCTCTGGCGGAACTTCATCGATGAGGACACCGGCGAGGTTCTCGTTTCGGAGGACCCATCGCAAGGCGATCTACAGGTGTTGCTGCACCGCACCATCGAAGCTGTGACCAACGACATGGAGAACCTCCACTTCAATACTGCTGTGGCGAGATTATTCGAGATGAACAACGCCCTAGTTGCGCTCGATAAGGTCCCGGCGGACGTCGCATCGGTCCTGCCGCGTCTTCTCGGCCCGCTGGCACCACACATCAGCGAGGAACTGTGGCATCGGATGGGGATGGCTGGTTCTGTTGTAACGGCATCATGGCCCACGTACGACGCGGCCCTCACCGCCGAGGACATGGCGACGATGATCGTGCAGGTGAACGGGAAGGTCAGGGACCGCATCGAGGTCCCGATCACGATCACAGAGGATGAGGCTGTTGCGATCGCACTTGCATCTGAGCGAGTTCTTGCACACACCGACGGCGTCGAACCCCGGAAGGTCATCGCCAGACTTCCGAACGTCCTGAGTCTTGTGGTGTGAGCATCGACGCAGAGACCGTTGCGCGCCGGTGCGGCATCGATGGATTCGATCTCCCGCTCGACGGCGTCAGGCTCGTTCCTATGCCTTGCATCGTCGAGAGGATCCTCGGGTCGAACGTCCAGGCGATCACGATCGTGCGCACGATCGCCTTCAACCGGCAACTGTTCGAACAGGTCGTGGCAGGTGCCAAGCCAGAACTCCTCGCACACGAACTGATCCACGTGGCCCAGTGGGCCGACCATGGGATCGTGGGGTTCACCTGGGACTACCTCCGTGACTACCTGCGTCTTCGATTGCTCGGGGCCAGCCACGATGCCGCGTACCGGTCCATCGGATTCGAGTATCAGGCATACACAGGTGCCCACGAGATCAGTGAGTCCTTGACGTGACACCTCCACCGCCTCCACCCGGATACCTGCCAGTGGCGAAGTGGCGACTGATCGACATCATCACCGTGTTCTTCGGGGGGATCGTCGGGTCGATCATCGTCACAGCGATCATCGTACTGGCAGGAATTGACCCCCTTGCGCCGCTGCCGTTCTCGCTGATCTTCGGAGGGCAAGCCGCGGCGAGCTTCGCCGTCATGTGGGGGCTGTCCCAGACCCGCGGTTCCGGTTCGCTCGCCGCCGATGTCGGGCTGATCGTTCGAGGCTCGGATTGGTGGGGCATCCCTGCCGGGATGCTGCTCCAGATTGTCATTGCCCTGATCACAGCTCCTTTCGTCATCTGGTTGTTTCCAGATGGTGCACCAGAGCAGGGAGTCGCTGAGATCGCCGGACAGTCCAAATCTGTCATCGACCAACTTGCCGTGTTCATGTCGGTGGCTGTTGCGGCTCCCCTCGTCGAAGAGATGCTCTTCCGTGGGGTGCTGTTGTCGTGGCTGGTGCGTCGCATGAGCAATACTCTTGCGATCTTGGTCTCTGCCGCCGTGTTCGCTGTTGTGCATCTGGTTGATCCGAATGCCATTGCGTTGGTGCCCGGCTTGTTTCTTCTCGGAGTCGTGCTGGCATGGGTCGCAATCAAGAAGGGCGATCTGTCCCTTCCGATCGCTCTCCACAGCGGAATCAACCTGCTCGCGGCGATCAGCATCCTGTACGGTTCTCAGCTCCTAGAGTGGTCGGAGCGGCAACTCGACCAGATCGAGGGCATCATCTCATTTTTCCCCTTCTAGCGTCCCTCTAGCAATCGTGCGCCAGTTGGGGTACAAAGGGTGTGCGGTGCGGTGTTGAGGTACCTGTGTGGCGCGTCCTGTTACCAACCTTCAGGTCACGGTGGCTGGGGTTGCTGTGGTGCTGCTTGTAGGCGGTGCGGTTTGGTTCGGTCTCGGCCCTGATCCGTATCCTCCAACTCCTGGTGCGCCGAGTACGGCAGTTGAGACTCTGACGAACGTGATGGTGACTGTCCACGTCTCTGGCGCTGTCGTCCAGCCTGGTGTTGTGGTGGTGTCTGCGAGGGGAAGGGTCGCGGATGCTCTTGCCGCTGCAGGGGGTGCAGCCGCAGATGCCGACCTGGCCAGACTCAATCTTGCGGCAACGCTCAGGGACGGGGATCTCATCACTGTCCCGAGTATCGCGGCAAGCGGTGAAGCCAGCCAGCAGCCCGAAGCCGTTGGTGTTGATATCAACCGGTCATCTGCGTCGGAACTCGAGCGCCTGCCTGGAGTGGGTCCTGTGCTTGCTCAGCGGATCGTTGATTACAGGGACGACTTCGGCCCATTCACCGTGATCGAAGATCTGCTCGACGTCCCAGGGATCGGAGAGGCAAAGCTCGCGGGGATGCGCGATGACATCGCTTCGCCTTGAATCATTGATTCCCGATGAGCCTGCCCGTTGGACCCTGCTCGCAGCGGTGGGCACCGTTGCGGGTGTCGTCATGTCGCGATGGCCCATCGTGGGTCTCGGCATAGTCCTGATATCGACGGCGATTGTGGCGCGGCATCATCGTGTGATCGCACTCACGACAGCGGCGTTCGTGCTTGCGGGAATCGTGTCGGGTACGGTTGCGAGCACCAGACTTGACGCCACCACGACCGCTGTTGTGCCGAATGTCGTGACTTCGATGACGTTCAAGTTGGCAGAGGACGCATCGTCGAACAGGTACGGCGTTGCAGTTGGTGAACCGAGCGCCATCGGCGGCGTGGCCTGGAGCGGGCCACGGTTGGCGGTCATCGGCCTAGACGAATCGATCGACGTCGGGGCACGGATTGAGGCATCGGGGCGCCTGCGGCCGGGAGTCCGCCGGGTGCGTGACGAGATCGTCGCAGGGACATTCACCGTCGCTGCGATCAGTGTTGTTGCACCGAGCCTGAACCCTGTGGTGGCGATCGGCAACAAGATCCGCAGAAGGGTGCAGAACACGTTCGATGGAGACCGTCGATCCGATGGCTTGACCCTTGGGCTCTTGATCGGTGACACCAGGCTCCTCAGCGCCCACGACGCCGAGAACCTGAGAAGAGCCGGACTGGCCCATTACGTTGCTGTGTCGGGTTCGAACGTGGCCGTGTTCATGCTCGGGTGGTGGATCGTGACTGCACCGGTTGCGATCAGACCGAGGATGCGAGCAGGTCTCGGATTGGTGGGGCTTGGCATCTTCGTGGTCATCACCCGGTGGGAACCGTCCGTTGTTCGGGCGTCGGTCATGACAGCGGTACCGCTCATCGGAGCCATGGTATCTGTACCGGTTGATCCATGGATGGCCCTTGGAACAGCGGTTACGGTTCTGCTGCTCGTATCTGCCGACCTCCTCGGGTCTGTGGGCTTCCAGTTGTCCGTGGCAGCGACCGCGGGCGTGCTTGTCGGCGTCGCCCTGGCACGGGGACGTGAACCGCGATGGCTGTGGATGCCGCTCCTGGTCACGGTGTTCGCACAACTCGCCGTTGCACCGATCATCCTCGGCGTCTTCGGCTCCATGCCGCTGTGGGCACCTGTTGCTAATCTCATCGTCGCCCCGATCGTGACCGCTGCAACTGTCGCCGGTGGCCTCACCCTGGTTGTGGGAGCGCTTGAGCCAGTGGCCGCTCTGCTGTCATCCATTGTCCTCGTCGTGGCAGACTGGGCGTCGCGGGGGCCGCAACTCGGTGCGGTTGGTGTCGCTTCAGCCGTCGCCCTCGGGAGCCTCGTCACGTATCGCACGACACGCACCCTCGGGATCGCCATTGCTCTCCTCGTGGTGGTGGCCGGTGTCGGTGGCTCAGCATCATGGCCAGTTACCCCGTCCGTGACGGCACTCGACGTGGGACAGGGAGATGCGATCCTAATCCAGGCACCATCAGGTGCGGCCATGTTGGTCGATGGTGGAGTTGACCCCGGCGTGATCGACCGAGCATTGCGTCACCACGGTGTATCGAGGCTTGACATCGTGGTGGCAACTCACGGCGACGCCGACCACGTCGGAGGCCTTGCCGAGGTCGTGACCTCGTTCGACGTTGGAACTCTCTGGGTGAGTGCCCACGCAGGACCCTCTGACCTGCTCACGACGGTCCTTGATGCAGCGTCGGATCGGTCGATTCCCGTTGTCGAGGTTGAGAAGGGGGCGAGAGCAAGGCTCGGGGAGATCACGATCGAGGTCGTGAGTCCGTCGAGGCGTTTCGCGGCCGACAACGACGGGTCGATCGTCATCATCGCGTCCGCGTTCCGTTCTGTCCTGCTGCCTGGCGATATCGAGGCGGTCGGGCAGCGAGAGCTACAGGATCTGCGTCCCGACATCATGGTCGTGCCTCACCATGGGTCAGCAACGACCGACCCACGATGGCTCAAGAAGGTGGTTGGCGAGGTCGCGATCGTGTCCTATGGGTCCAATACCTACGGGCACCCCGATCCCGAGATCATGGCGGTCCTTGTCGCTGCCGGGTCCGAGGTCTTCGAGACGTTTGTCGAGGGGGACATCACGGTCAGCCTGTCGAAGGATGGATGAGCCAACCCTCGGGTTACATTGCACCCATGGGTTGGTACGCCATCATCGGGCCCCGCGAGGCCGGGGCCACTGAGCGAGAGCAGATGCACGCACGCGCACTGAAGATCTTCGCCGCCGAAGGTGTCGAGAATCCTCACCGCGTGGATGTCCCAGGCAAGGGAACATCCACAGACGATGACGGTGGTGCTCTGCGCGAGCCTGTTCAGATGATCGTGCCTGCGTTGCAATCCGGCTCCCTGTTCGGGGGAAAGACAGGAGTCCTCGTCGTTGACGCTCAGCAACTACTCAAAGCAGAGGTCGGAGCGATCGTCGAGATGCTCGACAATGCTGACCCTGACCAGGCTGTTGCGGTGTTCCTCGCGTCAGGAACGCTGCCCGCCCCCATCAAGAAGAACGTCGCCGCGAACGGGAAGGTCGAGACGATCAAGGCCGTGACCGAACGCGATGCGACAACCTGGATCGTCGCATACGCCAAGGAGCGCCAACTCAGGATCGATCAGGAAGCGCGATCTGAGCTACTCATGACATTCGGCTCGAACACAGCCCAGATGCGCAACGCGATCGACCAACTCTCCATTTCAGGGTCAACGATCTCCGCTAGCGATGTCCGAGAGAACTTCACCAACAGGCCGGATGAACCGTTGTGGTTCCTCGGTGACGCGATCGTGGCGGGGAACCAGGGTGAGGCATTAAGACGGCTCTCTGATTTCCTTGAACACCAGCATCCACTCATCCTTCTGTCGTATCTCGAAGGTGAGGTGCGAAAGCGATCTCTTGCGGCGGTGTCGCCTGACTATGACACGTTTGCGTCTGTTGCCAGGGCCAACCCGAGATCCTATGCAACGAAGAAGATCTGGGAGAACAGAACCAGGGCGAACGCGTCCGGTCTCGCACATTCAGTCAGAGCGATAGCCAGGGCCGATATCACGATCAAAACCATGCCCGAGGCAACTCACAGGGTCACGCTCGAACGCTTGACGGTCGCGATGTGCCACTGGATGAGCAGATAGCAACAGCCGACCCTCAGGGCTTTGGCGTCCAACGGCGC
>JAMBLL010000223.1 GCA_023336765.1 Actinomycetes bacterium
GGGGAGGTGGCCGAGCTTGCGAGGTCGGAGGGGGAGATCATGATGTCCAACTCCGCCAGTGCGCCTCGAAGCACACGCTCGAGGTAAGTGGGACAACTCGGCTTCCCCCTCTCCCCTCGTTCCTCGGGTATCTCCCCCGCGAGGGCCGGGGGAGAGGAAGAAGGGTGGAACGGTCTAGCTCCAGTCGAGGATGACTTTGCCGCACTCGCCTGAGTGTATGACGTCGAGGGCGTCCTGGAAGTCTGCCGCCGCGAAATGATGGGTGATGACAGGCTCCACATCGACACCTGTCTGGATCATCGCGAGCATCTTGTACCAGGTCTCGAACATCTTCCTTCCGTAGATCCCCTGGAGTGTGAGGCCATTGAAGACGATGTCGTTCCAATCGATGGGGGCCTGTTTCGGCGGGATGCCCAGGAGCGCGATATCGCCACCGTTGTTCATGTTCGTGATCATGTCGTGCAGTGCAGCAGGCTGTCCAGACATCTCCAGTCCGACGTCGAAGCCTTCGATGATGCCAAGTTCCTCCATCGTTTTTCTCACCTTGTCCCGGGTTACGTTGATCTCGCGGTCAGCACCGAGATCTTTTGCGAGACCCAACCTGTAGTCGTTGACGTCGGTGACGACGATCTTCCTTGCCCCGACATGGCGGGCGATCACCACGGCCATCATCCCGATTGGCCCTGCGCCCGTGATCAGAACGTCCTCGCCGACGAGATCGAAGTGAAGTGCCGTATGAACGGCGTTGCCCAGTGGGTCGAGGATCGCTGCCACGTCATCTGAGATGTCGTCGGGTATCGGCTGTACGTTCGATCCGGGGATGGAGAGATACTCTGCGAAAGCTCCGTTCCTGTTGACCCCCACGCCGATCGTGTTGATGCACAGGTGCCGTCGTCCTGCCTGGCAGTTCCTGCACCGCTCGCACACGATGTGGCCCTCACCCGAGACGCGCTGGCCGATCGTGAGACCCTCAACCTCGTCTCCGAAATCGGCGACCGTACCGACGTACTCGTGGCCGATCGTCATGGGAACGGGGATGGTCGCTTGGGCCCATGCATCCCATGCGTCGATGTGGAGGTCTGTGCCACATATGGACGTCTTGGATATCTTGATGAGGACGTCGTTCGGGCCGACGGTTGGCATGTCCACATCCTGGATCCACAGGCCTGGTTCCCGCTTCGCCTTGACGATCGCACGCATCAGTCCACCGCCCCGAGGTCTCTGCCGACCTTGGTGAACGCTTCGATAGCGTGATCAATGTGATCAGATGAGTGTGCGGCGGACATCTGGGTACGTATGCGAGCCTCGCCCCGTGGCACAACAGGGAACGAGAACCCGACGACGTAGATACCTTCGCCAAGCAACCGGTCTGCCATCTCGCCCGCAAGCCTGGCATCGCCAAGCATGACAGGGATAATGGGGTGGTTGGCGCCCGCAAGGGTGAAGCCCGCTTCTTCCATGCCTGCCCGGAATCGTTGTGAGTTCGCGATGAGGCGGTCCCGAAGATTGCCGGACCGCTGGAGCATCTCGAGGGTCGCGATGGTTGTCGAGGCGATCACCGGTGCCAGGCTGTTCGAGAACAGATAGGGCCGCGACCTTTGCCTGAGCCAATCGATAATCTCCTTGGGTCCCGATGTGTACCCGCCAGAGGCACCACCAAGCGCCTTGCCGAGCGTGCCTGTGATCACGTCGATACGGTCGGTGACGCCCCAATAGTCAGGGGTTCCACCGCCGTTCGGCCCCACAAATCCAACGGCATGAGAGTCATCGACCATGACCATTGCCCCGAACTCGTCAGCGAGATCACAAATGGCAGGGAGGTTGGCGATGATGCCATCCATCGAGAACACACCGTCCGTCGCGATCATGATGTAACGGGCACCTTTGGCTGCCTCGAGTTGCGTGCGCAGGTCGTCGATGTCGTTGTTGGCGTACCGGAACCTTTTCGCCTTGCATAGGCGTACTCCGTCGATGATCGATGCGTGGTTGAGTGCATCGGAGATGATCGCATCGTCTGGTCCGAGGATGGTCTCGAACAGTCCACCGTTTGCGTCCCAGCATGATGAGTACAGGATCGTGGACTCTGTGCCAAGGAAGGAGCTGATCCGACTCTCCAGGGCCTCGTGGACGGTCTGTGTCCCACAGATGAACCGGACCGATGCCATTCCGTACCCGTAGGTATCGAGTGCTTGTTTCGCCGTAGCGATGAGCTGTGCGTCGTCGGCAAGACCGAGATAATTGTTCGCACAGAAGTTGATCACTTCGGTGCCATCTTCGAGCGTGATCACCGCGTCCTGAGGTGAGGCGATGACACGTTCGGACTTGTACAGCCCCTCAGCGTGGAGTTGTTCCGTCTGCTTGGCCAGGTGATCGAGGAAGGGAGTGGTGGTCATAAGCGAAGAATAGCCGTCAGCTATCAGCCGTTAGCCAAAGGAAGAAGCTATCAGCCGTCAGCCGTCAGCAAGAGCACAGATAAGAGAGCACAGATA
>JAMBLL010000224.1 GCA_023336765.1 Actinomycetes bacterium
ATCGCGACGACGAGAGCGAGCGTTGCAAGTGCGAAGAAGGACCTGAGCGACGGAGCCTCCGGGTGCGCGATGAGGGCAAAGGACGGCTGGAGGAAGTGTTCAAAAGCAAGCCTGGCCGGCGTGTTGAACCAACCGAACATGAATGAGAAGAGTCCAAGGACAATGAGGGGAACCGTCATGGTCCATGGGGATTCGTGAGGATGCGTGCCCTCTGCCCAACGTGGCTTGCCCCAGAACGTGAGCACCCACAGGCGGGTCATGTAGAAAGCGGTCAGAAGTGCTGCGAGCAGACCGATACCCCACAGGATCAGCCAGGCGCCTCCCTTGTCGAAGGTCGCGGCGAGGATCTCGTCCTTGGACCAGAACCCCGAGAACGGGAAGATCCCTGATATCGCCAACCAGCCGACGGTCATGGTGACGAACGTGATCGGCATCATCTTGCGAAGACCACCCATCTTGCGCATGTCCTGTTCACCAGCCATGGCGTGGATCACGGATCCTGCGCCAAGGAAGAGCAGCGCCTTGAAGAAGGCATGCGTTGTGAGGTGGAACACGCCTGCCGTGTAAGCACCGACGCCGATACCGAGGACCATGTACCCGAGTTGGCTGATGGTGGAATAGGCGAGGACCTTCTTGATGTCCGTCTGGGTCACTGCGATGACAGCGGCGAACAGTGCCGTTGATGCACCCACGATCGCCACGACGATCCCCGTGGAGGGTGCAAGTTCGAAGAGGACGGCCGAGCGAGCCATCATGAACACACCCGCTGTCACCATGGTCGCGGCGTGGATCAACGCCGATACCGGCGTCGGACCTTCCATGGCATCGGGAAGCCAGATGTAGAGGGGGATCTGGGCAGACTTACCTGTGGCACCGACGAACAGCAGAAGCGTGATCGCGGTGGCGACGCCGGTTGTGAGGATCCCGGGAGCGGTCGTGAAGATCGTTACGAAGTCGAAGGTGCCGAATGTGGCGAAGATGATCATGAGCGCGACCAGGAAACCCCAGTCACCGATCCGGTTGACGATGAAGGCTTTCTTCCCTGCGGCGGCGGCTGTGGGCTTGGTGAACCAGAACGAGATGAGGAGGTACGACGACAATCCAACGAGTTCCCAGCCGACGAACATGAGTGCGAAGTTCGATGCAAGAACGAGGATCAGCATCGATGCGATGAACAGGTTCATGTAGGCGAAGAAGCGCCCAAATCGCTCATCTCCGTGCATGTACCCGATGGAGTAGAGATGGATCAGGGCGCCAACACCGGTCACGATCATCACCAGGAGTGATGCAAGCGGGTCCCAGAGGATCGCGACGTCAGCGCCGATCATGGGAATCCACGAGTAGTAGAAGACCGTTTCTGGGTTCGCGTGACCGAACAGGAAGTCAAGAGTCGGTACGAGAGCGATCAGCCACGAGACCCCAACGAGGGAGAAGCCAAGCCACCCTGCAAGTGGCTCTCCGATCCGTTTCCCGAACAGGATGTTGATGAGGAATCCCAGGGTCGGGAGCACAACGATGAGCCAGAGATAGTCGACCATGTCTATCCCTTCATCTCGGCGAGTTCGTCAACGTTGGCACTCGAACGTTTCCGGAAGATGGAGACGATGATCGCAAGACCGATGGTCACTTCTGCGGCGGCTACGACCATCACGAACAGCGCAGCGACCTGCCCTTCGATGAGACCGAGGTCTTTGCTCAGAGCAACGAATGTGAGATTGACCGAGTTGAGCATCAGCTCGATCGACATGAACATCACGAGGGTGTTGCGGCGGATGAGAACACCACCGACACCGATAGAGAACAGGGCAGCGGCGAGGACGAGGTACCAGACGACTGTGACGGTCACAATGTTGCCTCCTCGTCATCAGAGACTTCACCGAAGTAGGCAAGGGCGATCGTGCCGAGCGCAGCGATGGTCAGGAGCATCACCGTTGAAAGGAACACGATGGTCCAGGTTCCGAACAGTTCATCAGCAACGTTCTCGATGGTGCCGTTGAGGTCTGGTGTACCAAAGGCGCTACTTCCTGTGACCCAGGCAGCCCTGCCAGCGAGGAGGATGACAGCGAACAGCCCAACCGCGACGACAACTGTCATGACCTTCTGGCCGATGGCGACGGGGCCGTACGCCTCGGGTCGATCGACACCGATGAGCATGATCACGAACAGGAACAGTGTCATGACGGCGCCTGCGTACACGATCACCTGGACCATCGCAATGAAGTGGGCATCGAGAAGGATGTAGAGGATGGCAATGGAGAACATCGTGGACAGAAGGCCGATGGCGGCGTAGACGGTGTTCGATGTTGTGACCATCACGACGGCGCCTACAAGGGCGACAGCTGCGAAGATGATGAAGACGATGGCGATGCCCATCAGGTGTTGTCTCCTTCCTGGGCTTCGATCGGAACCTCAGGCGAGGCGCTCTGACCTCTTTCTGGTGGGAGCAGTCCGTTTCGCGCCGATGGTGTCCAAGCCACGACACCTTCGTATGCAGCCTTGCCCGATGGTGATGTTGCTCGCATCCATCCGTCACCTGCGATGAGTTCGTCGAGTTCGATCAGTTTGGATGCGGGTTCGGGATGGTTCGGCGTTCCGTCGCGATCGACGAGGAGTTCGTCCTTTGTGTAGATGGCGTCGTCGCGATCATCGACAGACATCTCGAAGAGGTGGGTCATCGTGATCGCCTGTGTGGGGCACGCTTCAACGCACATGGCGCAGAAGATGCATCGCAGGAGGTTGATCTCATAGACGAAGCCATATCGCTCGCCCTGGCTGACCGGGGCGTCTGTCGGGTTGTCCGCACCACGGACGTAGATGCAGTTCGCCGGGCACACACCTGCACAGAGTTCGCACCCGATGCATTTCTCCTGGCCGTCGTCATAACGGTTCAGGACATGTCTGCCGTGGAAACGTTGTGGCTTGACCCGTTTCTCGTCCGGATACTTGATGGTGACGCGCGGCTTGCCTACCTGGCGCATGGTGACCGCAAACCCACGGAAGGGGCCGAGGATGTCAGCGAACCAACTCATTGTGCACTCCTCATGACCATGGCAACCCGAAATC
>JAMBLL010000225.1 GCA_023336765.1 Actinomycetes bacterium
CGGATCAACAGTTCAGGTGGCCACACCTGAACCCTGCCATCTCGCGGCGTACCATCCTTGAGACATGACAGAAGCGCCTTGAACGCTGCATCAGCCATGCCGATGCTGTCCTGTACAATGGTCGTCAACGGCGGATCGGTAATGGCGCCAAACGGGATCCCGTCATAGCCGATAACTGCGACATCCTGAGGCACCCTCAACCTCAGGTCGTGACACGCAAGCAGGGCACCCATCGCCATCGTGTCGTTGAACCCAATGAGCGCATCGATCTCGGGATGGCGCTGAAGAAGGATCGTCGCAGCAGCACGACCGTTTGCGATCTTCGGGTAGTCCGCCTCGACCGGTGGTGACGCGACACCTGTACGGCTCTCGACCGCTTTCTGCAGGGCGACGAATCGATCGTGAACGATCTCGGGATACATCTCATTCATCAGGATCCCGATATTGCGCCGTCCCATCTCAGCGAACCGATCCACGATCATCTCAGCAGCGCGATCCTCGTCCATCGCGATGGACACAACGTTGGGGATCCTGCTCTGTCTGCCGATCATGACAACGGGTCGATCGCTTGTTGCGGCAAACGATTCGATTTCACTGTTATCGAGGAACGATGGGAACAACGCAACACCGTCAACACCAAGGGTGAGAAGCGTCTCGAGTGTTCCAACACCCCCTTCATCATCGAAGTCGAGTTCTGTGACCACCAGGTAGTAGCCATGCTCCCTCGCCGCCTCCTGCATACCGGCGCAGGTGTCCCCGAAGTGCAGGTCTCGCATGTCCACGGCTGCGAACCCGAAGGTGAGGCTCGACTGTGTGACGAGTGCCCGAGCCATGCGGTTCGGACGATATCCGAGGGTCTCGATGGCCTCCTTGACCCGAGCCCGCGTTGCATCTGCAACGCGGGGGTGGTCTGCCAGAACGCGCGACACCGTCTGGCGCGATACGCCGGCCATGTCGGCGACATCGATGATCGTCGGTCGATCCATCCCTGTTCGTCGCCGCGGCACTTTTACTCCCCATTCCATCGTGTCGTGTGGCTACACTAGTCGAAATGATGTGAACGTTCACTCAAATGTTGAGAAGCTCCGCTCCACAGAGAAGATACCCATGCCATACGAGACACCGCCCTGGACCCAGACAGTCGCCCACAGGGGTAATTCAGGCCCGATGCCAGAGAACACACTCATAGCGATCAACGGCGCCATCGACCTCGGTGTTGACATGGTTGAGATCGACATCAGGTTGACGAGCGACGGCATACCGATCCTGATGCACCACGATCGTGTCGACCGCACCACAACTGGCACAGGATTGGTTTCGAACCTCACATGGGACGAGATCAGGACACTGGACGCTGGCAGTTGGCGAGGAGCCGACTTCTCGGGAGAACCAGTCTGCTCACTCGAGCAGGTACTCGAAGCGACCGCCGGGCGCACGGCACTGAATCTCGACATCAAAACGCCCGAGGCTGCCGAAATTGTCGCGATCGCGGCAGCGGAGGCCGATGTTTCAGATAGCGTCGTGATCACCGGCTGCACAGAGAACTGTGTACGAACGGTGGCGAGCGTCACGAGCCGTGTTTCAACTCTGTTGAACCTCGACGAAATGCTCGTAGGGGTCGAGCCAGCGGATGCACCCGCCGTTGCGCTCGAGGCCGTTGACCTAGCCAAGGAACTTGGAGCCATCGCGATCAACGTGCCCTTCGCCCTGGCCGATGCCAACCTCGTCGCCCGGGCACGAGTAGTGGGTATCGGCGTTTGGGCATACACGGTCGATGACAAGGCTCGTTTCCTTGACCTCATCGACATTGGCGTCGACTCACTCACCACCAACTGGCCAGAACGGATGCTTCCCCTTGTCGGCAACCGTGTCGTAACACAAAGGATCCGAAACTCATGAGCTGGATGAAGACTCTCGCCGGGGCGTACAAGCAGGCATGTGATCGTTATCCGGGCGAAAAGCTGATGTTGGTTTCCGACATCGACGGAACCATCCTTGACATGCGGTACCTTGTCGTGTCTGTGCTCCAGGGATACGACAAGGCCCATGGCACCTCGTTCTTCACACGTCTCAAACTCACGGATATCCACGTTCACGAGAACGATGTCGGGCAGCTGCTCGAAGGGCTGGACATTCCGCAATCGGATCGCGATGCAGTGATCGCGTGGTACCTGGATCGGCGATGGCGAGACGACGTGATCTTGAACAGCCATCGTCCGTTCCCTGGTGTTCTTCCCATGATCCGATGGTTCCAACTCCAGCCGAATACAACTGTGGGTCTTCTCACGGGCAGGCCAGAGGCAATCCGAGATCCAACACTCATCTCCCTGAACAGGGCAGGCGAACCACACAGGGTGACGTTCGACGACGACGTACTCATGATGAACCCTGGTAAATGGGAAGAGGACGTCGACAACTCCAAGGTGTCGGGACTGAGAAGATTCCGGGAGATGGGATACCACGTCTTCGCCGTGATCGACAACGAACCACATGTGCTCAAGGCGCTCGCCGAGTTCGAGGACGACACGGAACTGCTCCTCCTCCACGCTGACACCATCTTCGAGTCCCGCAGTTCGACCATGCCGCTCGACATCGTGAGGGGCAAGGACTACGGACTCACTGAACTCGTTGCTGGCGAGAACGCTCTCCCGCGTCGTGTTCAACTCGTGTGGCACGGTGTGAACGATCCGGCAAACCTGCAACAGTTCATCGCATCAGGCGTGTACTGGGCTGAGATCGACGTCCGGTATGACCCATCCGGCGAACTCATCCTCCGCCATGATTCCTTCGAGACGACACCAGTCCTTCCGGACGAGGAATGGCTCGTGTACGCCAACGCGGTGACCGAGCTGGCGACTTGCGATGTTGGCATCAAGTTCGACATCAAGGGAGGGCCTAAGGTCCTCGACCAGGTCCTCGCATCGGTTGCCAATCTGGACCTTCCTGACGATCGGCTGTGGTTCAACGCCAATATCGAAGGCATCGGCGAAGAAGGGTTCCGAAAGATCAACGCGACACATCCTTCGGCGATCCTGCAATGCCCCATTGGCTGGCTGACGCCACTCATCGAGGCATCGCCACATGAGGCACGCCGTGTCCTCGAGCTCCTTGTCAGCTGGGGAATGAATCGGTTCTCCGTCGATTGGATGACCCCCAGTGCACGAGAGACCCTCGAGACGCTCGCCGGCTGGGGCTACGACGTCAACTTCTACGGGGTTCCGGACCTTGAGGGTTTCCTCGAGGCCGTTGTGTTGCTGCCATGCTCGGTCACATCTGACTTCAACTTTCCCCAGTGGAACTTCTACGGCAGAGGTTCAGGTGAGAACGGAAGACGTATCACGTACAAACAAGATCAGGTGCCCGATCGGGCATGAGCCAACGCATTCAGAGCGTCCTGCCGACTCTCGCCGTGGTGCTCATGGCAGCCGTTTGTCACGCCAGGAGCTGTTCAGCCAATCGACCTAGCCGCAGCTGTCATGTTCTCGAGCTTGGCGGTCGTCGTCTCGATGTCC
Organism: Actinomycetes bacterium; assembly: GCA_023336765.1. Classification (GTDB taxonomy): domain Bacteria; phylum Actinomycetota; class Acidimicrobiia; order Spongiisociales; family UBA5794; genus JAMBLL01. The sequence continues at coordinate 3,513 of JAMBLL010000225.1, forward strand.
AGCATCCC
>JAMBLL010000226.1 GCA_023336765.1 Actinomycetes bacterium
ATGGAGCTGGCGATGGGACTCGAACCCATGACCTGCCGCTTACAAGGCGGCTGCTCTGGCCAACTGAGCTACGCCAGCACAAGGCATCAGGATACCCAACCTCGGATCCGAGCAACCTCATATGTGCCGAGTGCGGCGGCAATGGATGCGTTCAGGCTCTCCGTTTGGCCGACCATCGGAATCGAGGCAACGACATCACAGCGCTGGGCCACCAGATGAGACAGACCTGATCCTTCTGCTCCAACGAAGAGCGCTGTTGGCTGCGCCATGATCTCGAGACCGAGCAGCGAGCGATCACCCGATCCATCGAGACCGACAGTCCAGAGGCCCAGCTGGCTCAGGCGCTTTGCGGCGTCGGCGATTGACGACACCGTCACGATTGGAATGCGCTCCAATGATCCAGCTGCTGCCTTGAACGCGGTGGCTCCCAGTGGTGCACTCCTTCGCGTTGAAAGGACAATCGCCGTCACACCGAACGCGTCACATGAGCGAGCGATCGCACCGATGTTGCGCGGGTCTTCGATGTGGTCGAGAACCACCACCATCGGGTTGTCGGCAAGTGCCACCGCCTGTTTGAGGGAGATGGGCACGATCGGCCTCGCACGAGCAACGATCCCTTGCGGTGCGTCTGTGAAGGAGAGTTGGCGGACATCGTCAACGTGGGAGACGGGTATCGATTCAGCTCTGGCACGCTCGACGATTCTCGCCACCTCGGGGTGGGACATTCGAGAACGCTCCACGATGAGTTCCGTGACCCGCCCTGCGTCAAGCGCGGAGGAGACGGCGTGAATGCCCTCGAGATCAGCCCCTATGCCAACGCGCGCCATCTGGGGTGTCCTCTATCGAGATATTCAATGCTGCCAACCCGTCGCGGATATCATCAGAGACCGCCCAGTCCTTCCCGGCTCGCGCCGTGTCGCGCAACGCTACCAGGTCATCGACCGTTGCATTCTCGATTCCGAAGCGGGAACCCAGCAGGGCTATAGCGGGGCCATCATCTTCGTGTTTCACACTCGGAGCGAGGCCGAGCACTCCAACGATCTCGTCATAGCCAGCCACGAGTGCCCCTGCAGGCATCCCGCGATCGTACCGCGAATTGCCCTCTCGAACGAGGTCGAACAGCACGGCAAGGGCTCCGGCGACATCCAGATCGTTATCCATCGCAACGATGAACTTCGCCATGACTTCTTCGTCCGCCGTCTCCTCAATGGCATCGGGGAACCGTCTGCGGAATGAATGCAGACGAGCGAGACTCGACTCAGCGTCGTTCAACGCCTCCTCAGAGAAGTCGAGCGGCTTGCGGTAGTTCGTCCGAAGGTAGAAGAGGCGAACGGCTGTTGGATCCCATCTCTCGAGCGATTCGATCAGCGTGACCACGTGGCCCGTCGACTTCGCCATCTTCTCGCCGCCGAGATTCAGCATCCCGTTGTGCATCCAGTACCTGGAGAATGGCTTTCCCGATACAGCCTCGGACTGGGCGATCTCGTTCTCATGGTGGGGGAAGATGAGATCAGTCCCGCCAGCGTGAATGTCAAAGCTCTCTCCGAGGTACCTGGTTGCCATTGCAGAGCATTCGATGTGCCACCCCGGACGTCCCAGACCCCACGGCGATTCCCACTGAGGTTCGCCCGGTTTGGCTGCTTTCCAGAGAGCGAAATCCAGCGGGTCACGCTTTCGGGTGTCGGAGTCTGCGCCTTCACTTGGTAGCAGGTCGTCAGGATCGTGATGGGAGAGCTTCCCGTATCCATCGAACGACCGGACCGAGAAATACACATCTCCACCACTTTCGTACGCATGCCCCCCTTCGATGAGCTCTTCGATGAGTGCAACCATCTCCGGAATGTGCTCTGTGGCCTTTGGCTCGAGCGTTGGAGGTAGATTGCCGAGCAGGTCATACGCTCTGGAGAACTCGCCGAACGCTTGGTCTGCGAGTTCGTCGGTCGTGATACCCAATTTCGCCGCCCGCGCGATGATCTTGTCCTCGATGTCCGTCACGTTACGAACGAACGTGACGTCCATTCCTGACCATTCGAGATATCGCCTCAGGACGTCGAACGATACCGCGGAGCGTCCATGACCAAGGTGTGGTTCAGATTGCACAGTCGGCCCACATACATATATCGAAACCCGGCCAGGTTCTGCCGGGATAAACGGCACGGTCATGCCGCGGAGCGTGTCATGAATCTGCATCGAACGAAGGCTAGCCACGGTCAGACGCCAGCGGACTGGGGACGAAGAGGCGAAAACGGTGTGGTCGGTGAGATCAGCCAGGTCAGTGGACTTCGACCTGAGCCCTGGTCTTGTGTTCTGCGCTCTTACGCTGATGGCTGATAGCTGATAGCTGTAGGCTTTCTTCCCATGCACCGAACCCCGCTTTCTCCCCCACCGCTCGTGTACGCACACAGAGGCGACCGGTCGCGAGCAGAGGACAACACGCTCGAGGCCTATCGGCTCGCGGTAGAAGCCGGCGCTGACGGCATCGAGTTGGACGTGAGGCGTACCGTCGACGGGGTCCTGGTCATGAACCACGACGATGCCAGACCAGGGTTTCCGCCGATCGTGGAGATGACGTTCGCTGATATCCGGGAACAGCTTCCTTCGATGCCGACATTGATAGAGACACTCGCCTCGGTGCCTCAGAACGTGTGGCTGAATGTTGAGGTCAAGAACTTCCCAACCGAAGCAGACTTCGATGAAGACCGCAGTACCGTGATCCAGGTCGTCGAAACGATCATCGCTCACGACACGTTGGACAGGATCCTGCTCTCGTCCTTCGACCCGGTGACGATGCAGCGCGCATCTCAGGTCAGCCCTGAGATGTTGCGTGCGCAACTCGTCAGGCTGCCGTACGGTCTCGACGTTGCTATTGCGGCAGCGCTCTCACAGGGGGCTCATGCCGTCAATCCGGAACTGGCTCACTTCTCCGAGGACCCGCTGGTCACGATCTCGTCCATCCACGATGCGGGTCTCAAGGCAATCGTGTGGAGAGTCGAATTGCCGGAGGACATCGCGATGCTTTTCAACATCGGCGTCGATGGTGTGATCACCGATGATCCCGCAATGGCACGCAGGGTGATCGATCAGCTGTAGAGCACGACTACAGCGTGGGCAGCAAGTCCCTCATCGGAGCCGATCCACCCGAGCCCGTCAGTAGTCGTCGCTTTCACGGAAACGTCGCCGATGCGAAGCCCAAGAGCAGCGGCAAGGTTCTCTCTCATTGCCTGGCGATGAGGAGATACCCGTATCGACTGGACGATCACCGTCACGTCGAGGTTGCCTATCTCGAAGCCTGCCTCTCGAACCATGCGCCCGCATGCTGAGACGAACTCCATGGAGTCAGCTCCGGACCACTGTTGATCATCGCTGGGAAAGAACTCGCCGAGATCGCCGAGAGCTCCTGCACCCAGGAGCGCGTCGCACACAGCGTGGGAGGCAACATCCGCGTCAGATGTGCCGATGACACCGCTGCCATGTTCGATTGACACGCCGCCAAGCATCACGGGCCCTTCACCACCGAAACGGTGGGCGTCGTAGCCGAATCCGATCCGGGGACCACTCATTGAACACCTCCAGCAACAATCGCTTCGGCCATTGCCATGTCACCTGGGAACGTGATCTTGATATTGGCTCTGTCGCCGTCCACGATGACAACGATACCTCCGTTGCGCTCCACGAGGGTGGCATCGTCCGTAACATCATCTGACGGGAGCGCTCGGTGAGCATCCATCAACGCTTGCGTGACAAACCCTTGAGGCGTCTGCACAGCAACAAAGGCGCTCCTATCGACGGTCTCACCGACACGACTGCCTTCGACTCTCTTGATCGTGTCAGTCACTGGTATCACCGGTATCGCACCCTCCACACCGGTTCCAGCGATCGCCGCCACAACAGTCTCGATGAGATTGGATCCGACCAGCGGGCGAGCCGCGTCGTGGATCAACACGATCGGTGAGCCGGAGGTGAGCGCATCAAGACCCGCACTCACCGAGTCTCTCCGTCGATTCCCGCCTGGGACTCCTCCTGGTACGTCCCCGACCACAACGATCTCAGACGCACCAGCCTCCTCGAACGCTTCAACCGACCATTTCCACAGCGGTTTTCCTCCAAGCACGAGATCATGCTTGGATCGTCCAAACCGTGTGCCCGATCCGGCCGCGACGACAATCGCTGCGAACGACTCCTCGCTCGCCACGACTTCTGACATCAGCTTCCGTCGGGTTCTTCGACCTTGGGGAGGGCTCTATCGAGCTTCTTGATGGTGTCCTCTTCGGACAGGTCCAGCGAGAACTGCAGTTCCGACACGATGATGAGCCGGGCCTTTGACAGCATCCGTTTCAAGGCGGGCGAGATTCCCTTGATCTGCTGTGCATAGGTCAGATCGCGAACGACCTCTGCAACCTGGAAGATGTCGCCAGAGTTGATCTTCTCCGTAAGGAGCTTGTACCAGCGTGACCAGTTCGCTCCGGCCTCTTGGGGTTCGGCCTTGAACACCGCAAATACCTGTCTCGCCTTGTTCTTGGAAATGACCGGTCGGACACCCCGATCGATCGCGTTTAGAACAGGTACGCGCAGAGTCAGCTGGTCTGTGACGATCTCGAGTACGAAGTACTCCTGCTTCTCTCCGGCGAACTCGATCCGTTCCCGTTTGACGATCGTTGCCGCACCATGGTGCGGGTACACCACTTTGTCTCCAACCTTGAACGGCGACTTGATGGTGGCGGGCTTCTTCTTGACAGGAGCCTTCTTGACAGCGGGCTTCTTCTTGACAGCAGTCTTCTTCGCGGGAGCCTTCTTGGTCGCGGCCTTCTTGACAGGAGCCTTCTTGACAGCGGGCTTCTTCTTGACAGGAGCCTTCTTGACAG
>JAMBLL010000227.1 GCA_023336765.1 Actinomycetes bacterium
ACCCTGGAAAGCTCCGACGCGATGGCGTACGTGAGTTGCATCGTGAACCTGGCGAATGTCGCCATGGACCCGGACAGGTCGCACAGCACAACGATCTCAGGCTTCGACACCCTGGGCTGTTTGAACTGTGGTTCGAGAAGCACTCCCCCATGACCCAGCGACCGACGGATCGTCCTTCTGACATCAAGCCTTCCCGATCTCCCGTGTTTGCGCCTCTGGGACAGCCGTGTCGCGAGTTTCCTGGCAAGAGGCGCGATGGCCTTTTCGACCTCAGCGATCTCAGCCCTGGTCGCATGCATGAGATCGATGTCCTCCACAAGGGGGAGCCTGCGCGATGCGGCCACCTGTTGGGCACCCCGATCCTCAACGAGACGTGCTGTCACCTCACGTTCGAGTTCATCACGCACTTCTTGGAACAGCCGATCCGCCTCGTCCTGATGAAGCCTCTGATCCACCTCGCTGCTCGGTTCTGACAGAACGATGGCTGCGAGCAGTCGAGCCATAAGAGCATCGGAATCGATCCTCTTGAGCACCCGGTACGTGTAGTACCTGCCCCCAACAGGCCTCCCCGGTTGCATTCCGGCGTATCGGGTCACCGCTCTTGAGATGAGCATGCGGAGCCGATCCCTGTCACCTCGTGTCAGGGCTTCCACCAGGCCATCCAACAGGTCGTTGTCCGGCCCGGACTCGCCGCCCGATCCAGAAGTCCCCGATTCGCCAGCGACAGCGTCTGGGCCCTCTTCGTCGTCTTGAGTGTCCATCCGGGATGCAAGCCCAAAGAACACGTCGAAGGCGGCATCGAAAGCCGGGTAGTGTCTTGCGTTCTTGATCAGCGTCGCACCGAGCGTTGCCCTGAGGTTGACAGGGTCGCTGAGATCTGTGTACTCGAGCGCTGAGGCGGCATCGATGACCTCGACCATCGACACGGGGATCCCCATCGTTCGAAGTTCGTCTGCGAAATCTGTCAGTGACGCAAGCACGCTGCCGCTACACCATGTCGGTGAGCTCCAGCGAGAGCTCCTTGGCGACCTTGTCTATGTCAGCCTGGTACTTGAGCAGGACGTTCAGTGTTGACGCAAGGGAGTCATCGTCGAGGTCCTCGATACCCAGGGCGATCAACGTGCGCGCCCAGTCGATCGTCTCGGAGACAGACGGGGACTTTCGTGTGGGAACGTTCCTGATCGTCGCAACGGTACGGGCGACCTTGTCAGCGAGCGCCTCTGGCAGTTCAGGAACCCTGGCGGCGAGGATGGCGCGTTCTCGTTCGACGCTCGGATACGGCACATGGAGGAAGAGACACCGTCGCTTCAGAGCCTCGGACAGCTCACGCGTGTTGTTCGACGTCAGTACCACGATCGGCTTCGATACCGCGGTGATCGTGCCAAGCTCCGGGATCGTCACCTGGAACGCATCGAGGATCTCGAGTAGCAGCGCCTCGGTCTCGACCTCGACCCTGTCAACCTCATCGATGAGCAACACAACGGACTTCGGAGAGCGTATGGCAGCCAGCAGAGGTCGTTCAAGCAAGAAGGCCTCCGAGAAGATGTCTCCCTCGAGGTCATCCCACGATGCCCCCTCATCTGCCTGAAGCCGCAGCAACTGCTTGTGATAGTCCCACTCGTAGAGAGCCTTTGCCTCGTCAAGCCCCTCGTAGCACTGGAGCCTCACCAGTCGTCTCCCTGTTGCCTCTGCCACGGCAAGGGCGAGCGCTGTCTTGCCGACCCCCGCAGGACCCTCGGCGAGTATCGGCTTGTCAAGGCGATCTGCGAGGAAGACGATCTGAGCGATTCTGGCATCGGCGAGATACCCGACACGTTCGAGGTCGTCGGCAACGGATGATGGCTCGTCCCAGGAAGTCGTCATGACACCAGCGTAGCCACGGACATCACCGGCGGTTCGCGTTGAAGACAACAAGGTCGTCGCGATGGATGACCTCGCCACCGATAGCGGAACTGTGCGAACCGATCGCCTCGGCGAGTTCTTTCGACGACAGCCTCACAAGACCCCTGCCGAGGATGCTCCCATCATCATCAGCAACCTCAACAGCACGCTCCCGATCGAAAGATCCCGACACCGATGTCACACCAACGGCAAGCAACGACCTGCCATCGAGGGACAGCGCCCTCACAGCGCCCTCATCGATGGTGAGGGTCCCGGCAGTAGCCACACCAAAAGCGATCCAGAGCTTCCTGGCAGACAACGCCCTCGTTCGAGGTGCAATCCACGTTCCAATGACGTCTCCCCCGACCGCCCTGCGCACTCCATCACGAGCGCTGCTCGCAGCGATCACCGTCGGGATTCCCGAGAACGCCGCCATCCGTGCAGCAACGATCTTCGTTCCGACGCCCCCGCTCCCCACTGCACCCCTGGTTGTTGTCGCCTCGAGCCGATCCAGGATCGTATCGGAGTGCTCGACCGCTGCGAGGAGCTCAGCTGAGTCAGACACCCGAGGATCGTCCGAATACAGTCCGTCGGTATCTGTCAGGATCACGAGCATCCCTGCAGAAACCAGATGAGCGGTCATCGCGGCCAACTGATCGTTATCGCCCAGACGCACCTCGTCGACTGCAACAGTGTCGTTCTCGTTCACGATCGGGACAACGCCGTGCGACAGCATCCCTGAGAGGGCCGATCGGGCATTGAGATACTGTGTACGCGAGCCGAGAACATCCTTGGTCAACAGCACCTGGCCAACCTGGATGCCCCGACGTTGGAATGCCTCACCATAACTGGCCATGAGGCTCATCTGGCCAACGGCCGCGCAGACCTGCAGATCCGAAATACCGGTTGGGCGGCCGCTGAAACCAAGGCTTGCGAAGCCTGCCGCTATGGCACCCGAACTGACGAGGATGGGAGCATGGCCCTGACCTGCGAGAGCCACCATCTGACGCACAATTGCATCGACCCTCTCTTCGTCGATACGACCGGACGCACCGGTCAGACTCGAAGACCCGACCTTGACGACAACGGGGGTGCCGGTCTCGGCCGGATGCCTCATAGGTAGTCTTCCGGATCCACCTCGAGGTCGGGGTCGAAGGTGAACACGATCGATCCGATGCGCACATCGTCGCCAGACTCAGCACCCGCAGCTATCAGACCGTCGACGATTCCCGATTCCACGAGACGCTTCGCAACGAAATCTACAGCGTCGGGGTCCGTGAGATCCGAGAGGTTGACTGCGCGGATCGCTGCGGTCCCCTCCACAACCCATTCACCGCCGTCACGGCGAATCGTGAAGTCATCACGCAATGGCCTGTGGAGGATGAAGCCCTCCATCGCAGGTGTTTCGCGTTCGACCTGGTCAACTTCCTCAGCGATCGCGTACATGAGGTCATCAATACCGTCGCCGGTCAGCGCGGAGATCACGTGCACATCGTCGTCGAGTCCAAGAGCACCGATGGACTCCTCTTCGAGGAGTTCTGACTTTGACACGGCAACAACGATGCGCCTTGCCCGCAGCGCCGGGTCGTGACGCTCGAGTTCGGCAAGGAGGACCTCCAACTGACGAGCAGGAGAATCCGTCTGGAGCGAGGAAGGATCAACAAGCACAACGAGAACTCGTGCCCGTTCGGTGTGGCGTAGGAAGTCGTGACCAAGTCCTCTCCCCTCCGCAGCGCCCTCGATGAGCCCTGGGATATCTGCAAGAACGATCTCGCGGTCGCCGACCGATACCACGCCGAGGTTCGGTGTGAGCGTCGTGAACGGGTAATCAGCGATCTTCGGCTTGGCGGCGGATACCGTTGCGATCAACGTCGACTTTCCAGCATTCGGGTAGCCGATGAGTGCAGCGTCGGCGAGGAGTTTGAGCTCGAGTGTGACCTCGACGTCCTCGCCGTACTCCCCTTGCTCAGCGAATGTCGGTGCTCTGCGTTCAGGTGACACGAAAGCAGCGTTGCCCCTGCCACCCTTGCCCCCGCGTGCGACATAGAGTTCCTGGTCAACCTCGACCAGGTCAGCGAGAGTGATCCCGGATTTGTCTCTGACCACGGTCCCAACAGGGACGGGCAGAATGAGGTCTTCACCTCGCTTGCCGTGCTTCGAATCACCCTCCCCGTGGGTTCCGGCAAGGGCTTTCCAGTCGGGGTGGTGGGCATAGCGAAGCAGAGTCGGCACATTGGGATCTGCAACAAGGACGACGTTCCCCCCGGATCCGCCAGAGCCACCATTCGGCTTGCCCTTCGGGAGACCTTTCCGACGCAGGAATGCAGAAACACCGGCACCACCGCTGCCACCCCTAGCCCTGAGCGTCACACTGTCTACGAACATATGAGGAAGCTAACAGCCATCAGCCATCAGCCATCAGCCAGAGGCAGGAGCTAGCCTTCTAGGAGTACAGATACTTGGCGGCGGCCGCGTTTGGAGCCGTACTTGACGGTTCCCTCTTTGAGTGCGTACAACGTGTCGTCACCACCACGGCCGACATTGTCACCCGGGTGAATGCGTGTGCCTCGTTGACGAACGATAATGGCGCCAGCGTTCACGATCTGGCCATCGAAGACCTTGGGTCCCAGACGCTTTGCCTGTGAGTCGCGACCGTTTCGCGATGAACCGCTTGCTTTGGTTTTGGACATCGCTACGCCTCCTTGGTGGCTTTGGACGACTCGGCTTTCGCCTTCTTCTTCTTCTTCGTGGCACCAGCGCTGATGGCTGTGACCTTGATCCTCGAGTACTTCTGGCGATGGCCATGGCGCCTGCGATAGCCGGTCTTGTTCTTGTACTTGAAGATGTTGATCTTCGGGCCCTTGCTATCACCGATGACCTCCACGGTCACGGATGCCTTGCCGAGCGCCTTCGTGCCTGCAATCACCGAGCCGTCATCGTTGACGATGAGCAGCGGGGTGTATGACACTGTGTCGGTGTTCTTGATGAGTTCCACATCGAGCACATCGCCCTCGTGGACCTTTGCCTGCTTCCCGCCGGCACGGATGATCGCGTACATAATCCTCAGGTAATCTCTTGAAATGTCGGAAACCCTGTTTTCCGACGCGGTGCGGCAGCTCCATGTGGGAGGTGCCTCGTGAGTGTACCACCGCTGTCCGCCTTCCGCTCACCGCATTCCGTCGGAGACGTCTGGCTCGGCTGCATCGACGGAAACACCGACAGAAATCCCCTCAGACTGTAGGGATGATATCGGGAACGCCTAAGACCGTCGTTTGGTTGTCTGGCAGATAGCGGACGGCGGAATGCGGATAGCTCCCTACTCCGATGCGTCGTTGGCTCCGGCATCGTGTGCCGGGATACCTGTTGCGGCAGCTTCCTCGTCGAGGATGACACCCCGGCCACCACAATGCTCACACGTGTTGGAGAACGACTCGAGCAGTCCAGCAGACACGTTCTTACGGGTCATCTCGACGAGTCCAAGATGTGACACGTCGAAGACCTGGGTGCGAGTCTTGTCCTTGGCGAGATGCTCACGGAGCCTTCGGAGAACAGCGGCCTGGTTCTTCGTGTCCTCCATGTCGATGAAGTCGATCACGATGATCCCTCCGATATCACGCAGCCTGAGTTGGCGCGCGATCTCCTCAGCAGATTCGAGGTTGTTCTGCAACACGGTTTCTTCGAGATTCGTGCTCCCGACGAACTTCCCCGTGTTCACGTCGATCACTGTCAGAGCTTCAGTGCGGTCGATGACGAGATGACCGCCAGAAGGGAGCCAGACACGGCGGTCAAGCGCCTTGCGGAGCTGATCCTCTACGTGATAGCGCTCGAATATGCCGAGTTCGTCCGTGTAAAGGTTGACCTTCTCGACGAGGTCGGTCTCGGTACCTGAGAGGTAGCCAAGGACCTTCTTGAGGGTCTTTGCGTCGTCGATGAGCAGTCTGCGGAAGTCCCTTGTGAAGTGCTCTCTGATGACACGAAGCACAAGAGGCGGCTCCTCGTACACAACGGATGGGACTCGCGCGGTCTCCCGGGTCTCACAGATCTGTTCCCAGATCTGCTTCAACCTCGTGATGTCACCTTCGATGTCTTCACGGGTTGCACCCTCAGCAGCAGTGCGCACGATAATGCCGGTTCCCTTCGGCCTGAGTTCGCCTACGACCTCGCGCAATCTGCGACGCTCGTCATCAGGGAGCCTGCGAGAGATGCCGCGGACATCTTCGTCGGGAGCAAGCACAAGATACCGGCCGGCAAGGGAGATCTTTCCGGTGAGGCGAGCGCCCTTGTGCCCCATGGCGTCCTTGACGACCTGGACGAGAACTGAGTCGCCCGTCTTGAGGGCGTTCTCGATCCGCTTCGCGTTTCCGTTGATCTTGTACTCGGAGTAGTTGATATCACCCGCATAGAGGACACCGTTCTTCCCCTCTCCGAAGTCGATGAACGCAGCTTCCATACCGGGAAGGACATTGCGAACCTTTCCAACGTACACATTGCCCACAAGGGACTTGCGATCCGAGTGAGCCACGTAATGCTCCACCAGAACGGGGCCCTCCAGGACGACGATCTGGGTCTGGTTCGGACTCGTCCTGACAAGCATCTGCTTGCGCGCTGTCTCTGGCGGTTCGATGATCTCGACCGGTGGGCGTCTGCGCTGGGTCGACGACCCGTGCCTCTTTTGGGACGCGCCCTGCTTGGGCTTACGGGAGCGTGGTGGTTTCTTCTTCGTGGCGGTTGCGGTACCGCCGCGCCGTTCAGACTTCGGTTCTGACGCGGGGGTAGAGGGTTTGCGAATGGTCACCTGGTGTCCGTTCACCGTGCGCACTTCGCGCTCTTCTCCTGCGTCGCTCGTGCGAATGACTTGGGGTGTCTTCTTCTTGAAGAGGCCCATGGATCAACTCCTTCGAACAGCCGCTAAGGCCGTTCATTGTTCCATCCGAACCGCGAAACCAGAGTGCGCGGTGGCACAGAGGCGCATCCCATGTTGGGTGGTCTGCTAAGGCTTGGGGGGTGGCGTCAGCCCATCCATTGACATGTGATGTCTCATGGATGTGTCGCGAGGCAAAAAGGTGCGCGAGCACCAGTGCTTCGAGCGATCGAACGTAGGCCATACCCGTCCCGGGTCGGAAAACTGAATGCCGCGGTTGCGGCGTGATGAAGGGATGGTAACACGAGTGCGCGATAAGAGTATGAACGACTTCCGATTCCCGATGACCGATGACCGATGACCG